>VBKD01000180.1 GCA_005888075.1 Chloroflexota bacterium | reverse complement strand
CGCCGCCCTTGCCCTGCCGCCCGACCGCTTGCGACGGGGGCTGATCACGGTCAGCGCCGGCAACGCCGCGCAAGCGTGCGCGTACGTCGCCAAGCGGTTAGGCGTCTCGTGCCGAGTGTTCATGTACGACACGGCGCCCGCGACGAAGTCGGAGGGAGTGAAGCGGCTCGGCGGAAAGGTGATTGGGATGCCACGCGACGAGCTGCTCGAATGGATGACAACCGAGAAGTGGCGCGACGAGCCTGAAACGTTCATCCATGGTTTCGCCGACCGTGAGCTGATGGCCGGGCACGGCGGCATCGGGCTCGAGCTGCTGGAAGACGTACCGGACCTCGAGCGCGTCGTCGTGCCGGTCGGCGGTGGAGGTTTGGTGAGCGGCGTGGCCTCGGCGCTCAAGGGGTTGCGCCCGGGCATCGAGGTCATTGGAGTCCAGTCCGATGGCTATCCCCTGTGGAACCGTGTCTTCGAATCCGGCGGTCCGGTCTCGATCAAGCCGCAGACCATCGCCGACGGCACGACGGCGCCGTTTGACGCTCGCATGTTCGATCTCATAAAGGAATGCGTCGATCGCTGGCTCACGGTCCCCGAGCCTCGACTCAGGGCGGCCATTCCCGAGCTCGCCTCGGCGGCCAAGGTCGTGGCGGAAGGAGCCGGCGCGCTCGCCTACGCCGGCCTGGATCAACTGTCCCCGGGACCCCGAACCGTCGCGGTCGTCAGCGGCGGCAACATCGACACCGCGCTCCTCGCCGATCTGCTCAGCTGATTGCAGGCGTCTCTTTCCGCATCGCCCACGGCCCGAACCTCGCCATGGCCACGATCATCCAGATGAATAGAGCCGTGTCCGGGATGGCGAGGAGAAACCCAACCCAGTAGGACCAGGCCGGCGTGTTGAATCCCGAGAAGGAATTCAGGGACGGGCCGGCGAAGGCGTAAAGCGCATCGAGCAGCCCGAGGGTGCCAAAACCAAGGAGCACCAGCACGACATAAAAGGCCCAGGTCCAGCGATTCAGGGCGGCCACGATCGCCAGCAGGCAGAATGCCAGGCCGACCAGGGCGCTGATCCACAAGGCCGCAGTCATGAACGACGTCATGAACTCGGTGAATCCTGGAGGCAGAGGCGTTGCATACGGCTGCGCCTGCTCCTGACGTTGGATGGACTGGTTCATCACCGCCGTCACCTGCCCGCCCATCCAGAACGGAAGCGATAGGGCGTAGACCGCGGACGCCGCATACCAACCCGCGACCGAATATTGGAGCGGCTTCGTCCATGAGGTCGGCACCCTTCGCGGCCGGTCTGCCTGCTGGTACGCGGCAGGCGGATACGCCTGTCCTGTGGGGATCCACGTCGAGCCGTCCCAACGAAATCGTCCATCCGGCGAAATCGTGGTGACCCAGGTCGCGCCGTCCCAGTAATACATGCCATCGGGCGAGAAACGCGTGCTCACGCCGAGAGCACGTCCTCGCAAACCTGCAGCGCGGCCTGCACGTCCTGCGTGCTGATGCCGTAATGCGTGACGAAGCGCATCCGCGCCGGACCGCTCCAATCGCCGAGCACTCCGCGCTTGGCGCACTCGTCGTTGAAGGCGGGCGCCGTCATCTTCTCGAGCTCGAAGAAGACGAGATTGGTCTGCACGCGGGAGAGGTCGCACCTGACGCCGGGCAGCTCCGCCAAGCCTTCGGCCAGCGTGCGAGCGTTGGCGTGGTCTTCGGCGAGCCGGTCGACCATCTTGTCGAGCGCGATGAGGCCCGCCGCCGCGAGGACGCCGGTCTGCCGCATCGCGCCGCCCAACCGCTTGCGCCATCGATGAGCCTGCTCGACGTCTTCACGCGACCCGAGGAAGATGCTGCCCGCCGGACAGGCAAGGCCCTTGGACAGGCAGAAGGTGACAGTGTCGGCGCACGCGGCGATCTCGGCGACGCCCACCTCCTGCGCGATGGCGGCGTTGAAGATGCGCGCTCCGTCCAGGTGTACCCGCATGCCGTGGGCATGAGCCGCATCAGACGCCGCACGCAGGGCCTCCAGCGGCCAGACGATTCCACCGTGAAGGTTGTGCGTGTCCTCGAAGGTGATCGCGGCTGAGATGGGTTGGTGCGGGTCGTCTCGTGGACGCACCGAGGCGGCGATCTGCTCCGGTGTCATGACGCCTGATTCGGTGCTCACCGGCCGGATCTGGACGCCGGCGAGCGCAGCCGCGCCGGCGGTTTCGAATATGAAGACGTGCGATTGCGCGTCCGCGATCAGCTCCTCGCCGCGGCCCGCGTTGACGGCAACGCCGAGCACGTTTCCCATGGTGCCGCTGGGGATGAACACCGCCGCTTCCTTGCCCAGCCTGCCGGCCGCGACCTCGAGCAGCCGGTTGACCGTCGGGTCGTCGCCGAACACGTCATCGCCCAACTCGGCCGTCGCCATCGCCTGGCGCATCTCGGGCGACGGCATGGCCACCGTATCCGAGCGGAGATCGATCACTGCCACGCGCTTAATCTAACCGCGGCAATGAGCGCCGATCTGATCCTCGCTCGAGGTCGCATCCGCACGCTGGGCGAAACCGGCCTGAAGCCGCACAGCCACCTCGCGGTGGCGGGTGGCAAGGTCATCGCCTGCGGGGGAAGCGAGGTGATGGGCCTCAGGGGCCCGAAGACGCGCGTCGTCGACCTGGAGGGATCGGCGGTGCTGCCCGGCTTCAATGACGCGCACGCACATGTCGTCTACTACGGCCTGACGCGGTTTGCGGCCGACCTGAGCGGTGCGCGTGGCATCGATGACATCCTCGACCGGCTGAAGGAACACTCGAAAAACCTGAAGCCAGGTGAGTGGCAGCACGGTATGGGCTACCGCACCGACGAGCTGACCGAGCGGCGGCAGCCTCACCGCACCGAGCTCGACCGTGTCACGGGCGACCGCCCCTGCTTCATCGACGAGCGCGGGGGGCACGCCCGGGTCGCAAACTCAGCCGCCCTGGCTGCGGCGAACATCGCGGGCGAGACGCCCAATCCGCGTGGCGGCCGAATTGGCCGCGATCTCGATCGGTCGCCCAACGGCTTGTTGCTCGAAGCAGCGATGCGGCTGGTAGCCGATGTCGAGCCGTCGCCCACCCTCGAGCGCCGGACCGAGGGCGTGCTCAAGGCGCAGGAGCTGCTGGTCTCGCGCGGCATCACATCGGTGGGCGCTGCGGTCAATCGGGGCTTTGCGGACGACCTGCGGGCGTATGAGCGGCTGGCCGAGGACGGCCGCTTGGTCATGAGGGTCAACGAGTTTCTGTCGTGGGAGCTGCTGCAGGCGGCCTCATGCGTCGGCCTCCGGGCGGGCTTCGGTGGATCGATGGTTCGCGCCGGCCCGGTGAAGGTCTTCGTGGATGGTGGCGCCGAGAGGGTGGCGGTCCGATCCGGCGGTGGCATGTGGCGGACGACTCCGGAAGAGCTGCGGGACCTGGTGGCCAGAGCGACCAAAGCGGGGCTGCAGGTGGCGGCTCATGCCATCGGCGACGCGGCCATCGAAGCCATGTGTGATGCGGTCGAGGCAGCGCGCGCCAAGCACATGAGGCATCGTGTCGAGCACTGCACCATCTGCCCACCAGATCTGCAGGCGAGGCTCGCCAAGCTCGGCATGGTCGCTGTGATGCAGCCCGGCGCCGCGCGCTTCAGCCGTGTCGCGTCGGCCATCTTCTTCCCCGTCCGCGACCGCGCGCACCTGGCGCCCCACGCTCCGCTGATGAAGGCTGGGGTTCCGGTCGCCTTCAGCTCCGACCTGCCCGTCACGCCAGACCCCAATCCGTGGCCCGGGATCCGGGTTGCGGTCGAAGACCAGGTGAACGGGATCAGCCTGCTTGCCGCCCTGCGCGCGTACACATCGGCCGGGGCATACGCGAGCTTCGAGGAAACAGTGAAGGGCACCCTCGAACCAGGGATGCTCGCTGACCTGCAGGTCTACGCAGGCGATCCGCTGGAGGCTCGGGATGTGCGTTGGGAGGAGCTCCGCCCGAGAGCAGTACTCCTGGGCGGAGCTGGCGTTTTCGGCCGGCTTTAGCCGAAAGAGGTCGTCGCTACATCTCACCGCCGGCCGGCGTTTCCATCACGGTGCCCATCGGGGCTTCCTGGACCGCGGGCGTCGTCACGGTCACGGCCGCGGGGCGAGATGTGGCCCGCCGCCTCGGGGTCGTCGTCCTCGAGCTGGTGGTCCTGCGAGTCGCGGTCGTGCTGCCTGCCGCCCGCCGCGTCCTGGGCTTCCGCGCCGCCACCTTTTTCGTGGCTGCGCCGGCGGTGCGCTTGGTTCGTGTTGCGGCCCGGCGTGCGGTGCCGGCGACCTTCCGTGTCGCGCCGGCGGCACGCGTCGTGGCCCGCTTGCGCGACGGGGCACCCTTGGCCAGCTGCCTGGCTTGCTTGGTCAGGCCGTCCAGCCGCTTGAGGACGCTGTTCACGTCCGAACGTGAGCGTGCCTTTTTGACCTGAGCCTGGGCCTCCTTGATGGCGGCTGCCACGGTCTTGTTTGCGTCGCGCACCCTGCGCTCGACCTCCCTGCGCAGGTCCGCCGGGACCCGACTCTCCGCTTCCCGCAAAGCCCTCCGGCCGGCGGTCACCGCCCGCCCGACCAGGCCGGAACGCCTTGACGTCCGCTTTCGTTTCGCCATGCATAAACCTCCATGAATCCAGTTGCTGCCGACCTACCACTTTTGCGTCAACAATGCGGCGGGCCTCATAACGCACCGCGTTAGAATTGGCCCGCGCCCTTGCCAACTGCCCCCGAACGACACCTTATCAAGAAGTACGCAAACCGCAAGCTCTACGACACGCGCACCAGCCGGTACATCACGCTGGACGGTATCGCGCAGCTTGTGCGCGACGGGCACGACATCAGGGTCGTCGATCGCGACAACGGGAACGATCTGACACAGGTCACGCTTTCGCAGATCGTCCTTTCTGAAGAGAAGAGAGGACCAGCACGACTGATTGACGCCGGCGGCGAAGTGCTGCACGATCGAGGACAGGCACTGCTCGATTACGTGCGCAAGACGCTCAGCGTTCCAACCGACCTACGTCATGAAGTGGAGCGGCGTCGTGGCGACCTCGAGGGTTTGGCCGATGAGACCCTCGAGCGCGCGTTGCGCCGGCTGCGCATCCCGACGCGCCGTGATATCGACCGCATCAACGAACGGCTGGATCGGATCTCGGCGCAGCTGAAACGTAACGGCATCGCCGAGGGCTCTAGAACCCGACCGCGTAAACGAAAGGTTTCTGGCTGACCACCGACCGGATCACCACATCGGCTTCGACCCGATAGCTCGCCTGACGCACGCGCCGGTCGGCGCGGAGCTGCTTGCTCATCAGGTCCGCCACCAACCCGAGGCGGTTGGCGTCTCCGATGACGGTGATGGTCCATGGAGGCACGACGAGCACGCCGTCGACCGACACCCCGTTGCTCATTTGCCCGACTGATACGCCTGTGACGATGCGCCTGTTGTTGACGTCAATGGCCTCACCGCCGCCGGCCCAGAGGTTGTTCAAAGCGTCCTGAAGGTCCAGCGCGTTCAATCCGTTCGCGTCGATCACCATGACGATGCCAGGACCGTGCACGGGCACAAGGCCTTCGACGGCGCGCAGCCGGCCGGCTTCGTCGGCCAGCACCTGGTCGGCGGCGCCGGCGCCACCGGACTCAAGGGTGTCACGGCGCCGGGTCAGGTCCGAGCTCTCTGCGTCCAGCGCGTCATTCGCGCGATGCAGGTCATCGATCAGGAATGCAAGCGACGTGGAGTCGATGCCGACCAGGCTGCGCTCCACCTCCGCCTGGCTGCGGATCTGGACAGTTGCGACGAGCGCAACGAGAAGCGCGATGAGCCACACGCTCAGACCGCGCAGGCGCGTGCCGCGGCGCCTCCTCGCCGTGGGGCTGTCAGGTCGCACTGACGTGGGGGATCTGCAAGCTGGAGTCGTAGGCCGGGAGCGCGACATCGGGGCTGCCGGTGAACGTCAGCCGGAGCTGGAACAGGACCTCGCGGGCGCGGACGTCAGGCAAGACCGAGGGATCGTTCAGCGCCGTCTCCATGCGGTTGCGATCGCCGACGGCGGCGATGGTGATGGGCGACGAAAAGGGCGTTCCCTGGTCGATGACGACCTGGCCCGATGAGCCTGAATATGCGGTCAGCGGAGTGATGCGGCGGCCGTTGACAGCGACACCCTCCGCTCCTTGCGCGTACAGCAGATTGACGACGTCCTGGACGTCCTGAAAGTCGACGAGATAGCGGGTCTGGCCTCCGGTGTCAGGACCTGGGACTCCGTTGGCCAGGCGCACCTGCACACCGGGACCGCGCATCGCCGTCAGCCCCGCGTGCGCCCGCAGGTCTGCCACGTTGTTCCTGAGCGCCTGCGTCGCGGCGGATCGCTGTGCAGCCTCCGATTCGAGGGCGTCGATCTGAGATCGAAGGTCGGCGATGTGCCGGCGCGAGCCGGCGTTGGTCGACTCAAGCTCTTGAACGCTGCGGATCAACGCCGAGTAGCGGGCGACCTGATTTGAGGGCGTGAGCAGCTGTGTTTTGACCTGTCCGGCGAGCACGAAGCCGGTGGCCAGCGCAACCACGGCGACCAATGCAAGGCTGGCCGAACGTTCGCGGGACATAGCTGCGAATTCTCCTCGAACAAGAGAACCAAGGGCACAACGTTTGGTGCGTCCAGGAGTACTATCGGAAGTCCCGAAATGGCGGTCGAAACCCGCACTTCCGCGTTCCAGACCGCACAGCGGCGTTTCGACGCCGCGGCCGACGTGATTGGTCTCTCCGACGATGCCCGGGCGGGCCTCCGCGAGGTCAAACGCGAGCTTACTGTCCACTTCCCCGTGCGGATGGACGGCGGCTCGGTCCACGTCTTCACCGGCTGGCGCGTCCAGCACAACATCAGCCGCGGGCCGGCGAAGGGCGGCATCCGCTACCACCCCAACGTCGACCTCGACCTGGTCAAGGCGATGGCGATGCTGATGACATGGAAGTGCGCCGCCGTCGGCCTTCCATACGGAGGCGCCAAAGGCGCGGTCGCGTGCGATCCGAGCAAGCTGTCGCTCGGCGAGCTCGAGCACCTGACGCGCCGCTACGCGACGGAGATCTCGATCCTCATCGGCCCTGAAAAGGACATCCCCGCGCCCGATATGGGCACCAACCCTCAAATCATGGCTTGGATCATGGACACCGTCTCGATGCACTCCGGCCATTCGGTGACCGCCTCGGTGACCGGCAAGCCGGTGGACGTCGGGGGTTCAGAAGGCCGCAACGAAGCTCCGGGACGTGGCGCCACCTACCTGACCCTGGAAGCTCTCAAGTACCTGCACGTCGAGGAGGAAACCCCGACCGTGGCGATCCAGGGAGTCGGGCAGGTGGGCAGGTCCGCGGCGCGTTTGCTCACCGAAGCCGGCCTCAGAGTCGTTGCGGTCAGCGATTCCCGAGGCGCGGTCTACAACGCCAAGGGCCTTGACCTCGCGGCGCTCGAAGAACACCGGCAGGTTCGCGGTGGGGTGAGCGGCTTCAAGAAAGCCGAAAACCTCAGCAACGAAGAGCTCCTCGAGCTGCCCGTGACGGTGCTCGTGCCCGCCGCGGTGCAGGACCAGATCACCGGCGAGAATGCCGGCCGCATCAGGGCACGCCTCATCACGGAGGGCGCCAACGCCGCGGTCGCGCCGGAGGCCGATCCCATCCTTCACGACCGGGGCGTCTTCGTGATTCCGGACATCATCGCCAACGCCGGAGGCGTGATCGTGTCCTACTTCGAGTGGGTCCAGGACCTCCAGGCCTTTTTCTGGGAAGAGGAGGAGATCAACACCAAGCTGCACCACGTGATCACGCGTGCGTTCTACGAGATCCTGCACACATCGGTGAACAAGCGCATCGATATGCGGCTTGCGGCTTACGCCCTCGCCGTGCAGCGGGTGGCCAACGCAACGACCGTACGAGGCATCTATCCATAATCGGTAGGTAGATGAGTCCGGTACCTAGCCGCGTCCTGATCACGGGCGTATCCAATCCACTCGGCGCGGAGGTCGCGCGCCGTCTCGCACCGCAGGTGCCTTTCCTCATCGGCTGCGATGTGGCGGACCCGATCAGCGCACTCGAGGAGATGGACTTCGTGCACGCCGACACGCGGCAGGCCGCGATCGGCAAGCTCATCAGGCAGCTGCACATCGACACCGTCGTGCACCTCGCCGTCATGGTCGACTCGCCCTACAACGAAAGAGCCATCCACGAGACAGATGTCATCGGCACGATGAATGTGCTCGTCGCGTGCGCAGGCCCGTCGAGCCCGGTGCGCAGGCTCGTCATCAAGTCGAGCCAGGCGATCTACGGCGCGGGCGCCGGCGACCCATCCTTCTTCTCCGAGGAGATGGCCAGCACAGAAAGGCCGTCATCCTCGTCGATGACTCGCGACCTGCTCGAGATGGAGCAGCTGGTCGGCGAGCACATCCTGCGCAACCCGCTGTCTGCCGTGACCGTGCTGAGGTTGGGCTTCCGGCTCAGCGAGGACACGACCCTCGCCACCTACCTGTCACTGCCTGTCGTGCCCACGTTCGCAGGTTTCGATCCGCGCCTCCAGTTCCTGCACGAGGATGACGCCGCGGAGGCAATCGTTCGCGCCGTGATCGGTGGGCAGGCGGGCGTGTTCAACGCCGCCGGCGACGGCGTCGTCCTCTTGAGCCAGGCGATCGCGATCATGGGCGGGCGTCCCGCTCCGATCATGCCTCCTTACGTGCGATGGCTTTCGCGGCTTGCGCTGCGCGGCGTGGCCCGGCTCAACCTCCCCGCTCACCTCGCGGACGTCCTCGCGTATGGATCGGTCGCGGACTGCGGGCGGCTCGAGGCGGCTTTCGGATGGAAGCCCGCCTTCACCTCACGCGCGGTCATCGACTCACTGGCCCGGGGCAGGGAAGTCGAGGTTCTCGAGTCGCCTTCGCCGCCGCAGGAGTTCGAGCTCCAGGTTTATCTGCAGCGGCGCCGCCGTGAGCACGGCAATGGCAGTCGTGCTTTGAGTCCCCCCACCCGGGCCACGAGCGGCCCGACCTCACCATGAATGCCAAGTGATCGAGCGCACTGAGCGCAGGCGGCAGAGTCGGGAAGCGAAGATCGTGAGCCCCCGCCAGACCATGCGGCTGCCAGCACCGGTCCGCCGCCTGCGCCGCAAGGCGCCGCTTTACGCCATGCAGGGCATCGCCGAGCTTTCGACCCGGCTGAAGCAAATGACGGGCCACGATGTGATCGACCTCAACCGTGTGATGGACGTGGTCCAGTTCGTCTACAAGCAGCAGGAGCTCGCCCGCCGTGGCCCGGACTATGCAGTCGATGACTTCGGCTTCGACCCCCAATGGACGGAATCCTTCCTGCCGCTGTTCAAGGCCCTGTACCGGGACTACTGGCGGGTCGAGACAACTGGCGTCCACCACGTTCCCGCCGAGGGTCGGGCGCTGCTGGTCTCGAACCACGCCGGCGTGCTCCCGTGGGACGGCACCATGATCAAGACGTCGGTCTTCGCCGAGCATCCGAACCCCCGGCACGTGCGAGCGCTCGTGGCCGGCCTGTTCATGGGCATGCCGGTGCTCAGCTGGTTCCTGCGCCGGACGGGCCAGACAGTCGGCCATCCCGACGACACACGCCGCCTGCTCGAGCGTGATGAGCTGGTGCTCGTTTTCCCCGAAGGGGTCAGGGGCACGGGCAAGAAGTTCAAGGACCGCTACCGGCTCCGCCGTTTCGGCCGCGGAGGCTTCGTCGCGACCGCGATCCGCGCGGGCGCCCCGATCATCCCGGTCTCCGTGGTGGGTTCGGAAGAGATCTATCCGATGGTGGCGGACCTGAACCCGGTGGCCAGGCTCATCGGGCTGCCTTACTTCCCCGTTACGCCGTTCTGGCCTTGGCTCGGACCGCTGGGCATGATCCCGCTGCCGAGCAAATGGAGGATCCAGTTCCATCCACCGGTGCATGTGGAGCGGCATCCGCCGGAGGCGGCCGACGACCAGCACCTGGTGATGGCCATCGCCGACGATGTGCGCAACACGATCCAGAAAGGGATCTACGAAAACCTCAAGCTGCGCAGAGGTGTCTTCCTCTAGAGGTCCGTCAGCAGAGGGCGTACGCGTTCATTGGGCTGAGCTTCCGCACGCGATCCGATCGGCGATCGAGCAAAGGCTGGGCGGGCGAGTTGTCGAAGCCTCGACTCAGAATGGCGGATTCTCGCCTGGGCTTGCAACCCGCTTGCGATTAGAGGACGGGAGACGGGTTTTTGTGAAGGCGGTCAGCGAGACGGCCAACCCTGATACACCGTCGATCCACCGGCGTGAAGCGACCATCGTCGCGGCGCTGCCCGCCTTTATTCCCGCGCCTCGATTCCTGTGGTCGCACGAGGAGTACGGCTGGATCGCGCTGTGCTTCGAGGATATCGAAGGCCGCCAGCCGTTCATACCGTGGACGGAGCCCGACCTATCGCTCGTCATCGGAGCACTGCGGGAAATGGCGGCCGACCTGACTCCGTCACCTATCAAGACCGTACAAGCCGCATCCGCCGCTTTCAACAGCCACATCAACGGCTGGAACCGAGCACTGAAGCGTGGCGAAACACGCCTCGATCCTTGGTGCCTCGAGCACCTCGCCATGCTCGCCGAGCTCGAGGCCCAAGCGCCGCGGGCGTCAGTGGGCGACACCCTCCTGCATTTCGACATTCGCGCGGACAACCTGATCATTGCCGGCGATCGGGTCTATGTGGTCGACTGGCCCTGGGCGCGGCTTGGGGCTGCGTTCGTGGATTGGGTCGGGATGGCACCCAGCGTCGCCATGCAGGGAGGCCCTGAACCGGACGCGTTCCTTGGGCGATTCGAGCCGCTCGGCGCTTCGCGAGAGGCTGTCGACGCTGTGCTTTGCAGCTTGGCCGGCTACTTCGTGGTTGGCGCTTTGGAACCACCGCCACCCGGGCTTCCTACTGTTCGCGCATTTCAAGCTGCGCAAGGCGATGTGGCGATCGCGTGGCTTCGGCGCCGGGTCGGATGGAGCTAGCTGACCTACTCCTAGTTCCGTTAGTCCGGCTACTCGATGCTCTTGAGGAGGCCGAGCACGCGTTCCATCAGCAGCGCCGCGCTCTGTTCGTCGTAGTCGGGGAGGCTCGGGTCGGCGAAGAGGTGTCGATTGCCGCGATACAGAAACAGCTCCGCGGTCTCTATCGTCTCGGCGAGCTGGCTGGCGACATCGAGCTCGACCCACGGGTCCTCGTCCATCGTGTGGATCTGGAGCGGGACGCCGTCCGGCCACCGGCCTCCGAACTGAGAGAGCGGAAGGCAGCCGTGAAACAGCAACGCTCCCTTCGCACCGGATCTCGTCTGAGCCAGCTTCTGGGCCGGCAGCGTCCCGAGCGAGAAACCCGCGTAGACCAATCCGTCAGGCAAGCCGTCCGCGGTCGCGGTGCCGCGCTCGATGATCGTGTTCATGCCGATCTCCTCGGCGTAGCGAACGCCCTCGTCGAGGTCGGCGAAGATCTTGCCGTCGTAGAGATCCGGGGTGTGCACGATATGTCCGGCGGCGCGGAGCTGATCCGCGAACGAGATGCACCCGACCGTCAGGCCATGTGCGTGGTGAAAGAGCAGAACCTCAGCCATGCGCAGTCATCAACAGCTAGCTGATCGGCTCCCTTAGCGCAACCTCGGGCTCTTCGATGATGTCGAGCGCGGTTGCCTGGCTGATCCAGTACTGCACATCGGTGAGTCGTGGCGCTCCGGCGAGACCGATCGCCTCGACGAGCGTGGCATGCAGCTCTCTGGCGTCCTGCGCGCGAAGGTCCTTCATCGAGTTGATGCCGAGGCGGCGGACCAGCGGCACCCAACGTTCCACACCCGAGACCTCGAGCAGCGTGCACTGATGCGCGAACTCGAGCAGACGGTCGGGTGTGATTCCGGTCTTCCGAGACAGGCGGTCGCGGTCGATCTCGAGCGATGTCCGGTGCATCAGCTGGTTCGTATGGCGGATGCCCTGCGAGCGAAGGCGTCGCACATCGTCGTCCGAAATTCCACTCAGGTACTCGAGCGTCCGGTACATCAGTCAAAGCATAGGGGTCGGGTATAATTCGGCGAACCCCGCCCAGCATTGGAGTAAACACACCCTGAAACAGAGCCAGATCGAAACCCGCGAAAACTTTTCCGGGGAGCAGTCTGGCCTCGAGATCGGGATCGGCCGTCGCGCTCGCCGTGCGTACGGATTCGACGAAGTTGCTCTTGTGCCGGGCGGTGTGACCCTCAACCCCGAAGAGGTGGACATCTCCTTTTCGATGGGCGAGAAGTTCAGCCTACCCCTGCCGTTCTGGGGCGCCGCCATGGATGGCGTGGTCGATGTCGACTTCGCGATCGCGATGGGCAAGCTCGGCGGAGTGGCCGTGCTCAACCTCGACGGCGTGCACACGCGATACGAGGATTCCGCGCCGATCATCAGAAAGATCGCGGAGGCGGACAAGTCCAGCGTCAACGCGCTGCTCAAAGAGATTTATCGAGAGCCCGTCAAGCCGAAGCTCATCAGCGAGCGGATCAAGGCGATCAAAGGGGCGGGCGTTGCGTGCGCCGTGTCGACGGTCCCGGCCCGCGCCGAGGAGCGCGCCGAAGCCGTGCAGCAGGCGGGGGCCGACGTCTACGTGGTGCAGGGGACCGTGCTCACCGCGCGCCACTCCTCACGCTCATATCACCAGCTCTCCTTCGAAGACCTCGTCCGCATTTGCGATATCCCGGTGGTGGTGGGCAACTGCGTGCATTACGAGACAGCTCTGGAGCTCATGGAAACCGGCATCGCGGGCATCCTCGTCGGAGTCGGCCCGGGGGCGGCGTGCACGACACGTGGAGTCCTGGGCGTCGGTGTGCCGCAGGTGACCGCGACCGCGGATGTGGCTGCGGCTCGGGACGAGCACATGCGTCGCGGCGGCATGCGAGTAGCAGTCATCACCGACGGCGGCATGCGCACCGGCGCTGACGTCTGCAAGGCCTTCGCCTCCGGTGCCGACGCTGTGATGATCGGCACGCCGTTCGCGGGAGCGGAGGAATCCTCGTCGAAGGGATTCAACTGGGGCATGGCGACGCCTGACCCGAACCTGCCGCGCGGCACCCGCATCCAGGTCGGGACCAAGGCGACGCTGCGCGAGATCCTGGTCGGGCCCGCCCGCGTCGACGACGGCACCCAGAATTTCGCGGGGGCTTTGAAGTCCGCGCTTGGTGTCTGCGGCGCGAACGACATCGCCGAGTTCCAGCACGTCGAGCTGGTGATCGCGCCCGCGATCGTGTCCGAAGGCAAGGTTTTCCAGCAGGCCCAGCACGTGGGCATGGGCAAGAGCTGAGCTCGACAGCCGCGGCCGCCCGCAAGCGCCCGGAGCCCAGGGAAACGACGCGTCAAACCGTTCTCGTGCTCGATTTCGGATCCCAGTTCAGCCAGCTCATCGCGCGCCGTGTCCGCGAGGCGAAGGTCTTCTGCGAGCTCGTGCCGGGGACGACGCCGTGGTCGGAGCTCGAGGCCAAGCAACCCGCGGGCCTGATCCTCAGCGGCGGTCCATCCAGCGTCTACGACGCCGGCGCGCCGCAGGTCGACCCCGAGGCGCTGCGTTCCGGTGTTCCCGTGCTTGGCATCTGCTACGGGATGCAGCTCATCGCTCACCACCTCGGGGGCAAGGTCGACCCCGGCCACGCGAGGGAATACGGGCCGGCGCTGCTTTCCGTGCGCGAGCCGGGCGGTCTCTTCCGCGGGCTGCAAGGGGAGCTGCCGGTATGGATGAGCCACGGCGACCACGTGAGCGAGCTTCCGCCGGGATTCCACCTCATCGCCTCCAGCGGCAACTCACCGGTTGCGGCCTTCAGCGACGGCCACGGCATCTTCGGCATCCAGTTCCATCCCGAGGTCGTGCACACACCCAGCGGGCGCGAGGTGCTGCGCAACTTCCTGTTCGGAATCTGTAACTGCACACCCTCCTGGACGCCCGGGTCGTTCATCGCGGAGGCAACCGAGAGCATCCAGGCCCGCGTAGGCAGCGGTCGGGTCATCTGCGCGCTATCCGGCGGCGTCGACTCGGCGGTGGCCGCAACGCTCGTCCACCAAGCTGTTGGCGACCAGCTCACATGCGTCTTCGTGAACAACGGTCTGTTGCGAAAGGAGGAGGCCGAGCGCGTCCTCGACGTGATGCATGGCAACCTCGACATGGACATCCGTTACGTCGACGCGACCGAACGCTTCCTCCAGGCGCTGCGTGGCGTGGTCGACCCCGAGGAGAAGAGGCGCATCGTCGGCCGTGAGTTCATCACGGTGTTCGAGGCGGAGGCGTTGAGCCTGGGCCACATCGATTTTCTCGCCCAGGGCACGCTTTATCCCGACGTCATCGAGTCGACCGCTCCGGACGTGGCCGCCACTGCCGTGAAGATCAAGACTCACCACAACGTCGGCGGTTTGCCGCCGGGGCTGCGCTTCCAACTCATCGAGCCGCTCCGTTACCTATTCAAGGACGAGGTTCGCGCGGTCGGCCTGGAGCTTGGGATGCCCGAGGAGATGGTTTACCGCCAGCCCTTCCCCGGCCCGGGTCTGTCGATCCGCTGCCTGGGTGAGGTGACCGCCGAGCGGCTCGAAATCCTTCGCAACGCCGACTGGGTTGTCGTCGACGAGATCAAACGCAACGGACTCTACCGGCAGGTATGGCAGTCGTTCGCCGTGCTCACCCCGTTGGAAACGGTCGGTGTGATGGGTGACTACCGGACTTACGCCAATGTGGTCGCAGTGCGGGTGGTGACCAGCGAGGACGCCATGACCGCGGACTGGGCGCGCGTGCCGTACGAGGTCCTCGCGCGCATCAGCAACCGCATCGTGAACGAGGTCAAAGGGGTAAACCGGGTCGTGTTCGACATCACCTCAAAACCGCCCGGCACAATCGAGTGGGAATAGGTATGAGAGGGAACCCGGATGGTTCCCTCTCATCGACCGTGCGGCCGGCGCCGCAGGGTCTGCTCTCCTTCCGGTATGCCGGCGCCGCAGGGTCTGGCAACAGTTAGCGACCCACTCTGAGTAGCCACCGGTGAAGGTCCTTGTCGTGGGTTCCGGGGCGCGCGAGCACGCGCTTGTCTGGAAGTGCGTCCAGTCGGAGCTCGTCGAGCGCGTCTATTGCGCGCCGGGCAACGGCGGCACGGGTGGCATGGCGCGGAACGTCCCGATTGGCGCCGCCGACGTCGTGCGTCTGGTCCAGTTCGCGAAGCACGAAAAGCTGGGCCTCATAGTTCTCGGTCCGGAGGCCGCGGTCGACGCCGGCGTCGGCGATGCGCTGCGCGACGCGGGCTTTCCGGTTTTTGGTCCCAATCGCGCGGCGGGCCGCATCGAGTCGAGCAAGTCCTTCGCCAAGTCCGTGATGGAGCGCGCCGGGATCCCGACGGCGGCCTTCGAGGTGTTCACGCAGTCGGCGCCGGCCAAGAAATGGACGCGCGAGCGCGATGGCCGCGTCGCAGTCAAGGCAGACGGACTGGCTCGAGGCAAAGGCGTGATCGTCTGCGCGAGCGTCGAGGAGTCAGACGCGGCGATTGACGCCATGCTCGTCGAGAAGCGTTTCGGCCGGAGCGGTGCGACCATCGTGGTCGAGGAAAGGCTCGACGGTCCGGAGCTTTCGGTGCTCGCCGTGACCGATGGCACCGACGTCATCGCCCTCGCGCCGGCGCGACGCGCTGACCAAGGAGGTTGTCGACGGCGTCATGCGACCTGCTGTGCTGCAGATGCAGGCTGACGGTCACGAGTTTCGCGGCGTGCTCTACGCCGGGCTGATGCTCACCAAGAACGGGATCCGTACGCTCGAGTTCAACGCGCGCTTCGGCGACCCCGAGGCCCAGGTCGTGCTGCCGCGCCTGAAGAGCGACTTCGTGGCCCTGGCATTCGCCGCGGCCAGGGGCGAGATCGCATCGCACCCCGAGCTGCGCTGGAACCCGCAGGCTTGCGTCGGAGTGGTGGTCGCCTCCGGCAACTATCCAGACGATGCGGCGATGAAGCTGGGGCAGCGCATCCACGGCCTGGTCGAGATGCCGCCCGGCGTTCTCGTGTTCCACGCCGGCACGCGCTACGAACCTGGCGTAGGGCTGGTCACCGACGGTGGGCGCGTGGTCACGTCCGTCGCGTTGGGCGACACCGTCGCGCAGGCCCGCGAGACTGCCCTCGCCGGGGCCCGGCAGGTACGATTCGAAGGAGCTTTCTTCAGGTCGGACATTGCTGGGGAGGCGGTTTAGGTTGCAGCCAGTGGTCGGAATCATCCTCGGCTCGAAGTCGGACCTTCCGCTCATGGAGTCGTGCGTCAAAGTCCTTGAAGACCTCGGTTTGACGCACGAGCTGAAGGTGTGCTCGGCGCACCGCGATCCGCGGGGTGTGATGGAGTGGGCCGGCACGGCGCGGTCGCGCGGCCTTCAGGTCGTCATCGCCGCGGCCGGCGGTGCGGCCCACCTGCCCGGCGTCGTCGCCGCGTGGACCGACCTTCCGGTGATCGGCGTCCCGGTGCCGACGCAGCACCTCGGTGGCGTGGACTCGCTGTACTCCATCGTCCAGATGCCCGCGGGGATCCCGGTGGCGACGGTCGCCATCGGCGAGGCCGGCGCCAAGAACGCGGCGTGGCTGGCGGCGCGGATCATCGGGCTGCAGGATCCGGACGTCGAGCGACGCCACGGCGAGAGGCGCTCCGCGCTGGCGACCGTATAGCGTTGGCCAAGAAGAAGGCACGCGTCCGGCTGGTCGACACCACCTTCCGCGACGCGCAGCAATCGCTGCTCGGAGGCTATCTGCGGACCGACGAGATCGTCCCGATCGCAGCCAAGATGGACTCCATCGGCTTCGCGTCGATGGAGGCTTTCGGCGGCGCGACCTTCGAGACGCAGCTGCTCATCCACGAGGACCCGTGGGATTTCCTGCGCAAGCTCAACAAGGCCACTCCCAACACGCCGATCCAGGCGTTGATCCGCGGACAGAACCTTGTCGCGAAGCGCAACTTCGCTGATGACGCGGTGGAGCTCTTCATCAAGCACGCGG
>VBKD01000065.1 GCA_005888075.1 Chloroflexota bacterium | reverse complement strand
ATCGATGTCGTGCTGCACCGCCCCAGTGGCGACGAGGACCTGCCCCGGACGCGCCCCATCCTCGACTCCGCCGGCAAGGCCGATCGCGATCACGCACCGCGGCTTGAACACGTCGCACGCGTACTGAGCCGCCATCGCCGCCGCGACCTTGCCGATCCCCGCGACCATCACCACCAGCCCATTGCCTTCCCAGATCGAAAGTCGCGGTCCAATGCTCTGCGACCGCGGCATCCTGCCGACGAGCGCGTGGGCTTCCTGCTCGAGTGCCGCGATCACGATCACCGGGCGGTGGTCAGCCATAACCGAGCATCATGAAGGGTGCGAATGAACCAGGTCAGGACGGCCGCCGTGCCCGCTCCCTCCATCCTCCGCGCCCAGCCCCTCACCGAAGACGAGCTGCGCCTCATCGACGCCTACTGGCGGGCGGCCAACTATCTGTCGGTCGGCCAGATCTACCTGCTGGACAACCCGCTGCTGGAGCACCCGCTCACCATCGAAGACGTCAAGCCTCGCCTGCTCGGGCACTGGGGCACGACGCCCGGAATCAATCTCATCTACGCGCACGCCAACCGAGTGATCAAGAGGCGGGACCTGGACGCCATCTACATCATGGGTCCGGGCCACGGAGGGCCGGCCGGCGTCGCCAACGCTTACCTCGAAGGCACGTACACCGAGAGGTATCCCAACATCACGACAGACACGTCCGGCATGCGCAAGCTGTTCCGTCAATTCTCCTTTCCCGGCGGCATCCCCAGCCACAACGCGCCCGAGACGCCGGGATCGATCCATGAAGGCGGTGAGCTCGGCTACGCGCTCGTCCACGGATACGGCGCCGCTTTCGACAACCCGAACCTGGTCGTGTTCTGCATCGTGGGTGATGGCGAGGCGGAGACCGGACCTCTCGCGGCGAGCTGGCACTCGAACAAGTTCCTGAACCCCGCGCGCGACGGCGCCGTGCTTCCGATCCTTCACCTGAACGGCTACAAGATCGCGAACCCCACCGTCCTGGCGCGCATCCCCGAAGAAGAGCTCTTCCAGCTTATGCGCGGATACGGACACAACCCCGTGATGGTCAGCGGCGACGACCCGCACAAGGTCCATCAGCAGATGGCCGCCGCCCTCGACTGGGCGCTCGACGAGATCGCTCGTATTCAGCAGATCGCTCGGTCGGACCACGAGCCGATGCGACCGGCGTGGCCGATGATCATCATGCGAACACCGAAAGGCTGGACGGGCCCCAAGAAGGTCGACGGCCAGCAGGTCGAGGGGACATGGCGCGCCCACCAGGTGCCGGTCGACGACCTGGCGGCAAAACCGGAACACCTCCGCATCCTCGAAGAGTGGATGCGCAGTTACCGCCCCCACGAGCTGTTCGACCAGTTCGGGGCGCTCGTCCCCGAGCTGGCGGACCTGCCGCCCAAAGGCGCGAGGCGCATGAGCGCGAATCCTCACGCCAACGGCGGCGAGCTCTTGAAGGATCTTCGGCTACCCGACTTTCGCGAGTACGCCGTGCCTGTGCCGAAACCCGCCAGCACGACGAGCGAAGCGACGCGCGTCCTGGGCGATTTCCTCCGTGACGTCGTCAAAGCGAACCAGGACAACTTCCGCATCATGGGGCCGGACGAGACGGCTTCCAACCGCCTCGGCGCCGTGCTCGAGGCGACCAGCAAAACCTGGGACGCCGAGCTCGTCGCCGGCGACGATCACCTGTCGCCCGACGGCCGGGTGATGGAGGTGTTGAGCGAGCACCTTTGCGAAGGCTGGCTCGAGGGTTATCTCCTGACCGGACGCCATGGCCTGTTCGACTGCTACGAGGCCTTCATCCACATCATCGATTCCATGTTCAACCAGCACGCCAAGTGGTTGAAGGTGACGAAAGACATTCCATGGCGGCGTTCCATCGCGTCCCTCAACTATCTGCTGTCATCGCATGTGTGGAGGCAGGACCACAACGGGTTCTCACACCAGGACCCGGGCTTCATCGACCACGTCATCAACAAGAAGGCCGAGGTCATCCGCGTGTACCTCGCCCCGGACGCCAACTGCTTGCTCTCGGTCGCGGACCACTGCCTGCGCAGTCGCGACTACATAAATGTGATCGTCGCGGGGAAGCAGCCCGCGCTGAACTATCTCGCGATGGACGACGCGATCGCGCACTGCACGCGCGGCCTTGGCATCTGGGATTGGGCGAGCACGGACGCGGGTGAAGAACCGGATGTCGTGCTCGCGTGCGCGGGCGACGTTCCGACTCTCGAGACGCTTGCCGCGGCCGATTTGATCCGCCAGAACATGCCGGACCTGAAGGTTCGGTTCGTGAACGTCGTCGACCTCATGCGCCTGCAGCCGCCCAGCGAGCACCCGCACGGCCTGCGGGACGCGGAGTTCGACGAGGTCTTCACCAAGGACAAACCGGTCATCTTTGCCTATCACGGGTATCCGTGGTTGATCCACCGGCTGACTTACCGCCGCACGAATCACGACAACATCCACGTGCGTGGATACAAAGAGGAGGGCACGACCACCACGCCATTCGACATGGTCATGCTCAACGACCTCGACCGGTTTCACCTGGTGATGGACGTCATCGACCGCGTGCCGTCGCTCGGCTCTAAGGCAGCGCACGTGCGGCAGTTGATGGTGGATCAGAAGATCCGCCACCGCCAGTACACGCGCGACCACGGGCAAGACCCGCCCGACATAAGAAGCTGGACCTGGCCTTACTAAGGAGTTGCGCGTACTCGTTCTGAATGCCGGCTCGAGCTCTCTGAAAGTGAGCCTGGTCGACGAAGCCGGGGTGCAGGGCGAGCGAGAGTTCCAGACCGCCGAGGGCAAGATCGACGAGCAGCAGCTCGCGGCAACGGTTCGCTCGCTCGGAGACATCGACGCGATCGGTCACCGCGTCGTGCACGGCGGCCCGCGTTACTCGAAGTCGGTGCGCATCGACCGCGAGGTCATCAGCTACCTGGTCTCGATCACGGACCTCGCGCCTCTTCACCTGCCCGCGGCGCTCGCCGGAATCTCCGCCACGCGCGAGGTTCTGCCCCGCGTTGCGGGCGTGGCCTGCTTCGACACCGCCTTCCACTCGCGCATCCCGGCGGCGGCCTCGACCTACGCCATACCTGAGGAGTGGCGCCAGCGTTACGCGATCAGGCGCTATGGCTTCCACGGTTTCTCGCACGCGTATGCCTCCCGACGCGCCGCCGAGATGCTTGGCCGGTCGCCCCACGAGCTGAGGGTCGTGACGTGCCATCTCGGCGCGGGCGCATCGTTGGCGGCGGTGCGGGGAGGACGCTCGGTCGACACGACGATGGGATTCACGCCGCTCGAGGGCCTGGTCATGGCCACGCGGTCGGGCTCAGTGGATCCTGGCTTGCTGATGTGGCTGCAGCGGCACGCCGGCATCGCCGAGCCAGAGCTCAGCGAAGCACTTGATCGACGCGGCGGCCTCCTGGCGCTCGCCGGGACGGCTGACATGCGCGAGGTCCTCAAGCGCATCGAGGCGGGGGACGAACGCGCCGAGCTTGCATTCGACGTCTACGTGCACCGGCTCCGCGGCCTCATCGCTTCGATGGCCGCGGCGATGGGCGGCCTCGACGCGCTCGTGTTCACCGGGGGCGTGGGGGAGAACGCTCCTCAAGTCAGGGCCGCCACCGTCGCGGGCTTGCGTTTCCTGGGCCTAGAGATCGCGACGGCGCAAGATGCAAGCGCCGGAAACGACGTCGACATCAGCGCGGCGGGCGCGCGGGTGCCGACGCTCGTGGTCAAAGCCCGGGAGGACATCGAAGTCGCGCGCGAGGTGCGCCGCGTCCTGTCCGCCCCGAACTAGGTCTTTGACGCCTCCAGCACTTTCTCGAGCTTGCCCAGCTCGCTCTCCCGGGTGCAGGTCTACTGTCGTCATCACCTCGTAAGGCTCGACACCGGGAATGAAGTCAGCCAGGGTCAGATACGCGAGGCGCCGGAGCGGTATGACCTCGGTGTAGGTCACCCGCGACGGGGTGGCCTCCGGCATGCCCGCCTTCTTCATGAACTCGATCTGGTCGGGAGCGACCGCGATCATGTTGTAGTCGAGCTCGCCTCCCGGACGAAGATCGATCTTGCGCACCTCGGTGGTGAATCCCTCCGGTCCCCACCACGACTCGATTCCTTCTTTGGTGGTCCACAGCTCCCATAAGTCTGCTACCGGAGCGTTGAAGGTGCGCTCGATGGTGATCTTTCGCCGCGGGCCTTGCATGTTCGAGTCCAAGCTACGCGTTGCTCCTGTACGCGCGCTCGAGGGTCGCGATGTCGAGCTTCTTCATCTTGAGAAAAGCCTCCACGACCTTGGAGGGATCGCCGGACTTCGAGTCGCCCAGCATCTGGCCCAGAACGGCCGGCACGACCTGCCACGACACACCGAACTTGTCTTTCAACCAACCGCAAGGACCTTCTTCTCCACCTTCGGTGAGTCGCTCCCAGATCGCGTCGAGCTCCTGCTGCGTGTTGCATGTGGCGACGAGCGAGAACCCCTCGGTGAATGCAAAGGCGGGGCCACCGTCGAAAGCCGTGTATTCCTGCCCGTCCAGCACGAAGCTGGCGTGAAGCAGGCTTCCTGCCGGCATTCCACCTTTCGCCTCGAGTGTGGCTTCAAGGTTGCTGTCGCTGCGTAGGATGCTCACAACCTTCGAGTTGGGGAACACCGAGACGTAGAAGTTCACCGCCTCCTCGGCACGCTCTTTGAAGGTCAAGCACGGTCTGACGCTGATCTGATTGCCAACGGCGGTCTGTGTCACTTTCGTGTCTCCTTTCTAGTCTTGCCTTTGCGGCGGCGGTCGAGCTCCGCCGCGAATCTGTCGAGCCGCGCCTCCCATACCCCACGGTATCGACCCATCCAGTCGTCCAGCTCGCGGAACGGCTCGGGGCGCAGGGCGTAAAGCCTCCGCCGCCCCTCCGGCTGGACCGTCACCCAACCGGCGTCGTGAAGGATGGAGAGCTGTCGCGATACCGCCGGCTGCCGCATCTCCACCACCTCGACGAGCTCGTTGACCGACCGCTCGCCGGTGCGCAGCGCCTCCACGAGGCGGCGGCGTGTGGGGTCGGCCAGGATCTCGAAAACGTCAGCCATCCAGGACATATTACTACAACGACATATGTCGCTGCAACAATATTATTTGCCGTTGCAGCCCTGGCTGATCCGTAGCAAACTCATGGCTGGGTGGGGGGCGAGCGATTCGACGCCGTGGTCGTCGGGTCCGGACCCAACGGGCTGGCGGCTGCCATAACCCTGGCCGAGGCCGGACGCTCGGTTCTGGTTCTGGAGGCGGCTGCCAAGCCGGGTGGTGGGCTGCGGACCGACGAGCTGCTGGAGGCCGGGTGCCGCCATGACGTCTGCTCGACGATCATGGCGCTGGCGCCGCTGACGCCGTTTCTGGCGCGCTTCGACCTCGATCTGATAGTGCCACCGGCGGCGTTCGCCCACCCATTCGACGATGGATCCGCGGTCCTGGTCGAACGCTCGGTGGAGAAGACGGCCGCGGCCCTGGGACAGGACGGGCCCGCCTACCAGCGTCTCCTCGGCCCGATGGTCGAGCGTGCCCACGAGCTGCTCCAAATGGTCATGACGCCGCCGCGCTTGCCTCGTCACCCGCTGCTGCTGGCCCGGCTCGGGATCGGCCTCCTTTCAGCCACGCGTCTCGCCTCTGTCTATTTCCGGCGACGAGAAGCGCGAGCCGTGCTCGCGGGCAGCGCCGCCCACAGCGTGCTTGCACTGAGCGAGCCGGGCACCGGGGCCCTCGGGCTGGTGATGCTGGTCACCGCGCATGCCGGCGGCTGGCCGATTGCTCGGGGCGGGTCCGATTCGATCGCTCAGGTGCTGGTCGACAGGCTTGCGGAGCTCGGTGGTCACGTGATCTGTGGCCGGCGCGTGCGATCGGTGGACGAGCTGCCCGACAGCCGCGCGTTGCTTCTCGACCTGGTGCCCAAGGGCATCCTCGGGGTGGCGGGCGGGCGCATGCCCAACGGTTACAGGCAGAGCCTCGAGGACTATCGCCATGGTCCTGGCGTCTTCAAGCTCGACTGGACCTTGAGCGGGCCCATCCCGTGGCGAGCTGACGAGTGCAAGCTCGCCGCGACCGTTCACCTCGGCGGCACCATGGAGGAAATCGCACAGTCCGAGCAGGACGTGGCGCAAGGCCGGCATCCCCAGCGTCCCTTCGTGATGCTCACGCAGCCGACGCTGTTCGACCCCAGCCGCGCCACAGCCGGCCGCCACATCGCATGGGCCTATTGCCACGTGCCCAACGGCTCCGACCGCGATATGACCACGGCGATCGAGGATCAGATCGAACGCTTCGCGCCGGGCTTTCGAGATGTGATCCGAGAGCGCAGCAAATGGTCGCCACGACGCATTGAATCGGAGGAGCCCAACTGCGTGGGCGGCGACGTGATGGGCGGGCGAATGGACTTGCGCCAGCTCATCGCGCGGCCGGCCCTGAGGATGAATCCATACACGACGCCGGACCCGCAGATCCTCATCTGCTCGGCCGCCACGCCGCCCGGCGGCGGGGTGCATGGAATGTGCGGGATGAATGCGGCGCGCGCCGCGTTGAAGTCACGCCTGCGATGAAAGGCTGAGTAGCGGTTTGGGCGAGATCGTTTCATTCACATGGAAACCACTGGTTTGAGACGAAAGGCGAGAGAGCTGAGGGACATGCCGACCGCGATGTTTGTCCGACCTCAGCGCGACGTGAAACGCGTCGCGGCCGTGTGGTTCATCGGCGGGATGGCGCTGGCGTCGTTGCTCGGATTCTTCTTCGACAGCCGTCGAGGCGGCGAGCGCCGTCAGATGGCGGTCGACAAGATTGTCACCGCCGGCAAGGACGTGAAACAGAAGGGCCAGAGGCAGGCGCAGCAGCTGCGCAACAGGGCGGCGAGCACAAATCTGGAGCCGGTCGCCGCGACGCCGAAGCTCGACTAACTGCGCGTCGCGTGGGGCGGCGCCCAGAACACCAAAACGCGAAGGTCATCTTCGATGTCGTGGAAGCGGTGCTCGACGCCCGCTCCGACGAAGATGAGGCTCCCAGGCTGTACCAATCGATCCTCATCGGCGACTCGAATCGTGCCGCGGCCTTCGATGACGTAGTAGACCTCGTCCTCGCTGTGGGGCCGCTGATGGTCCGTGGCGCCGCGAGGCCACACCGCCAACCCGACGCTCAGCTTGTCTGAGGCGAGGAAATCGACGTAGCCGTGGCCGTCGGCGTCTCGGGGTTGGGGATCCAGCTCGGGAATCTCGCGCGCATCCACCGCGTTAACGTTAGGTGTTGCAGTCGTCTTTGAAAGGGGGTTACCGATGGCGGCCATAAGTCGAGCTGATGCGGTTTGGGAAGGCGACCTCGCGAGCGGCAAAGGCCGCGTCAAGGTTGCCAGCGGGACCTTCAACGAATTTCCAGTCACTTGGTCCAGTCGCGCCGATCGGACACACGGCGGCACGAGCCCCGAGGAGCTTATCGCGGCCGCCCACGCCGCCTGCTATTCGATGGCGTTCTCCAATGGCCTGGCCAAAGCTGGTCATCACCCGGAGCGCCTCAACACCACGGCTGAGGTGGAGTTCGTGCCCGGCACCGGCATCACGACCATCACCCTGACCGTCAAAGGTCACATCCATGGCATCAGCGACCCCGACTTCCAGAAGCTCGCGGAAGAGGCGAAGGAGGGTTGCCCAGTCTCCAGGGCCCTGAAGGGCAACGTCGACCTGAAGCTGAACGCCAGCCTGGACCACGTCCACTAGGACGGGACCTCCCTCTCCCGCTCCGCGGGAGAGGGTCGGGGAGAGGGCGATGGGAAGCAGACAGCGCGAAAGCAGACGACGCGAAAGCAGAACCTAGCGCTTTCCCGTCCCCGTCACCCCAGGAAAATCCACCACGCCTTGCAGCCGCAGCTCTCGCAGCTGTCCGGCCAGCCACCGGTGCGGGTCCTTGATGGGCTTGCCGCCGTCGAGGCAGTCCCAGCACCGTCCGCCCGCATCGCGCACGACCAGCAGCAGGGTCCGCGGCTGGTTCAACCGCTGCCACGCCTTCATCACCGGTGGCAAGGACACGCGCCGCGCGGGCGACTTTTCCGGGAGGATGAGGCTGCCGGCGTAGAGGTCGTCGCCGCTCTGCACGATGACGCCGCCGGCCGCCAGGGTGCCACCAAGGTTCTCGACCTCGACTTCTAGCGGCTGTCCAACCGAGGGCGCGCCGGTGAACGAGAGGTGGGGGACGGGTCTGGTCGTGGCCTCCCAGCGGCTGTCGGCGAGCATGATCGCCCGGCGGGTCGCGCGATCGGCTCGGGTGGCGAAGATGGCTGACCAAAGGGCCAGCACAACCAGGACGCCGGCCAATCCGACCAAAACCTGCTCGGAGCTCATCTCTTTCCTCGAATGACGGGCGCGCCGCGGCATTCCGGCGCGCGACGCGATCGTAACCGCGAATTCGGGTTAGCGTTCAACCAACATGCGCTGGCTGGTCGCGCTCGTCGCGGTGGGCGTCGCGGCATGCTCGCCGGCCT
>VBKD01000064.1 GCA_005888075.1 Chloroflexota bacterium | reverse complement strand
ACCAGGTTCGACCTCGAGCGTGCGCAAGAACGAGCGCACATCCTCGAAGGCCTGAAGATCTCCCTCGACCACCTGGACGAGGTCATCCAGACCATCCGGGCGGCGCCAGACCAGGACACCGCCTCGACGCAGCTGCAAAGCCGCTTTGGCCTCAGCGAGCGGCAGGCCAAAGCAGTGCTCGCCCTGACGCTGGGTCGTTTGACCAGGCTCGAGCGCGGCAAGATCGATGAGGAGTACGAGCAGGTGATCAAGACGATCGCCTACCTGGAGAGCATCCTGGCCAGCGACCAGAAGGTGCGGTTGCTCATCAAGGAAGAGATGGACGACCTGGTCAAGAAGTACGGCGACGACCGCCGCACCGAGATCACCGACCAGGAAGCGAACGAGCTGTCGGCCGAGGACCTGGTCCCGAAAGAAGATGTCATCGTCACGCTGACGCATCGCGGCTACGTCAAGCGCCAGCCGCTGCGCGTCTTCCGCGCCCAAAAGCGCGGAGGCGTGGGCCTGAAAGGTGCGCGGCCGACGGCAAGCAGCGAGGCTCCGAGCGGGACGCGCGAAGAGGATTACGCGGACCATCTCCTGACGACCCACACACACGCGTCGATGCTGTTCTTCACGCAAAACGGACGAGTGTTCCAGCTGCGCGTGCACGAGGTCCCGGAGCGTGAGCGTCAGGCCAAGGGCATGCCGATCAACAACCTGATCGACATCGGACCCAACGAGCGCATCACGTCTGTGTTCGTGCGCCCTGAAACGGAGAACGAGGCGGCGCACTACATGCTCATGGTGACCAAGAACGGATATATAAAGAAGACGGCGATGGCGGAGTACGCCAACGTGCGGCGCAATGGGCTCATCGCCATCAACCTGCAGGAAGGTGACGAGCTGGACTGGGTCACGCCGACGAGCGGAAAGGACGAGATCATCATCGCGACCGAGCTCGGCAAGGCGATTCGGTTCAGCGAGACCGAGGTGCGTGCAATGGGTCGCGACACCCAAGGCGTGATCGGCATCAAGCTTGGCAAAGGTGATGCGGTCGCGGGTATGGCCACCGTCGTGGAGGGTGCAGACCTGCTCGTCATCACGCAGCGCGGCTACGGCAAGCGCACGCCGCTGTCGGAATATCCGTTGCATCATCGGGCGGGGCAAGGGGTGTTCACGCTGAAGGTCACGGATCGCGTTGGCAAGCTTGCGGCGGCGCGGGTGGTCGGCGATCCCGAGGAGGAGGTCCTCCTGATCAGCGCGAGCGGAATGGTGCTTCGCACGCCGGTGGGCGCCATATCCCAGATTGGACGTCAGACTCAAGGCGTGATCGTGATGCGCCTCACACCGGACGACCAGGTCGTCGCCATCGCTCCGGTGGCCGCGATCGAAGAGGCCGACGCGAAAGAATGAGCGACCTCGGCTGGCTGGGCGTAAGTCTTCTGATCGTCAGCCTGGCCGCGATTCTCGTCGAGTTTGTGATGGTGGCCGAGCAAAGCCTGCGGCTCGCGAAGCGAGGGCAGCTGCTGGCTGAGCGACTCAAGACCGAGCAGGTGCTGCTCAAGACTCAGGTCGACACGCTGATGGCGCAACTGCAGGTCACCGCGCTCGTGTGGCGGCCGTACGGCCGGGTGTTGCGATGGCTGCGGCATCCGCTCGTCATCGCGCTGCTCCGGTCCTACGTGCGGCGAAGGGTAGCCGCTCGGTAATGGCCGGATCGACGAAGGCGGAATCGCAGAGAGAAGACTTCGCGCATCAGCTGGTCGAAGACGCGGTCGCGCGCGAGCCCGGGCTGACGAGACACTCCTCAACGTCTTCGAAATCCTCGAGCGGTCGTTGAAGCACGTACGGGAAGCCCTCGACGACCTGCGACCTGCGCCGCTTGGGCCGGATGGGCTCGTCGGTGACCTGCGCCGCCAGGCGGACGAGTTCGCGCGCCTCTATGGGATCCGGGTCGAGCTGTCGAGCAGCGGAGCGGAGGAGGCACTTTCGCCCCAGCACCGGGAGGTCGTCGCTTTGGTCGTGCGTGAGGCGCTGTCCAACGTCCGGAGGCACTCCGGTTCGTCGATCTGCCGAGTGAGGATGGGATTTGGAGCGCGGCCGTTCCTGATCGAGGTCTCCGACGAAGGGCGTGGTTTCATCAGGTCGGCCGGTGGCGGTTACGGCCTGATGGGCATGCGGGAGCGGGCGGCCGGCATCGGCGGGCGGCTGGAAGTCGTGAGCACGGAAGGAAGGGGGACGACGGTCTTCCTGTTCGGACCCAACTAGTCCCAGGTCATAGCCGGAACTCTCGTCGCTTCATCGGGGTGATCGGGAAGGCCAGGCTTTCGGTGTTGACGGGCCTGAGCTTGCGGGCGACGCTCTCGATCAGCGTTCGGGTGTGGCGCTCGTCGGCCTTGATCAACCGCGCGATCTCCTGCGTCGAAAGCCCGTAGCTCAACAGCTGGGCGACCTCGCTCTCGCTTTCGTTGAGGCGCCCCAGGGGCCGGCGCAGCGCGGCGACGACAGGCGTGAGCGTGACCCCCAGTGACTCGGCGTAGGCGACGTCGTCGTCTGTGTACCAGTGGTCACTGCGACAGCCCAGGATGAGCAAGCCGATCGGCCTTTGACCTGGCTCACCGACCGGCGCGTACAGCATGGCCGGCCAGTCGAGCTCCCAGTCGTAGCCGTTGGAAGGGTCGGGATTCTCGATGACCGAGTTGATGACCATCGGGCGGTTCTCGAAAAGCGCGCGGCGAGAAAGCGGCATGAGCGGGCGGCTCTGCAGGAATCGCCGCGAGACCTCGGACGCGGCGATTGGTTGGACGCAACCGCCGCGCAGGTAGCCGAGGACCCACCGGTCGTGACAGATGGGGCTGAGGGCCAGTCCCAGCCGGCGCCTGGCTTCTTGCAGCTCTGAGATCTGGCCCACGCGGCGAGATTAGGCGGGCCCAGAAGATCTGACCTCACCGCAGCCTCACCGTTTCCTCAAGAAACCCTGAACTAACTGATAATGCGCTCGGGGTTAGGGCATGACTGCCAAGTTGCTCGTTGTCGATGACGAGCCGCGGACCGCGCAGCTGACGGCGGAGCTGCTGCGTCGAGCGGGCTACACGGTCGAGGTGGCCGGCAGCGGCACGGAAGCGCTCGAACGAGTCCGCTCGGACTCGCCCGACCTGATGCTGCTCGATTACGAGATGCCCGATATGGAAGCGCCGGAGGTGCTCGACTCCCTGCGGGGCGGAGCGGAACGCTCGCCTTTCCCCGTGATCATCCTGACCGGCGCTCGGCATGCGCCCGGTGACCAGGTGCTTGGCATCGAACGAGGCGCCACCGACTACATCGTCAAGGGGACCGACCGGCAGGTTCTCCTCGCCAGAGTGCGCGGGGCGCTGCGAGAGGGCTCACGGGGTGGAGGGCCGATCGTGCGCGGCCGGCTTCGCATCGATGCCGCGCGAGGTGAGGCCAAGCTGGGCGATCGAAAACTCAAGCTCGAGCGACACCCCTTGTTGATGCTGCATCTTCTGGCGGGTCGAGCCGGTGAAGCGGTGCCGCGCTCGGAGTTGTTGGAGCGAGTCTGGGGAAGCTCGTACCGAGGTTTCGAGCACAGCATGGAGCAGGCGGTCCACCAGCTCCGCCGGGAGCTCAGGGAGCCAGGCTGGGTCGAGACGGTCCGTGGGATCGGTTACAGGCTCGTCATCCAAGCCTGAGCTGGCGGGAGCGCTGCACCGGCTGCGCTCGACGCTGGCGAGGTTGAAAGCCGAGCTCGAGCTCGCCGATTCCGCCGGCGATCCGGCACCGGTGGAGCGCATGTTGGGTGACCTGACGGAGGCGCTCGAGCTCTTGGGCGAGGTTGAGTCGGCGGCGCTGAACGTCGTGCGCGTCCTGGTGCTCGATGACGACGAGCGTTTGGGTGAGCTGACGGCGCGTGGTCTGCGACGGCTCGGCTACGACGCAGAGTCCTCAACAGTCATGCGTCCGCTGCGTTCGGCAGAGGTGATGGTGTTCGACCTGAGCCTGGTCAGCTCCTTGGACGAGGACGAGCTAGCCGGCCTGAAGGTGGCGCGTCCAATCGTGGTTACCGGCGCTTCCGGTGCCGCAGCACGGGCGCTGGCGTCAGACCTCGATGCCAGCGATTATCTGGTCAAGCCGGTCGAGCTGGAGGAACTTGCCTCGGCCATCAATCGCCGAACGGCGGAGGCGCGGCCGTAGAGCAGCCGCGCCTGCAACCGTGTCTACGGACTGCCGAGGTCGAAGAGCCGCGGCGCCATGTCCTTGCTCCAGGCGTGAACGACCGAGATTTCGACCCAGTGAAGCCGCCGGCGCCAAATCATTGACGTAACCAACCTCGCGAGCCCGTCAAACAGCGCCATCGACCATCACCTCTGACGCCGGTTTACGCCCTGAAAGAACGGTGCGCAATCTGTTTTGTGTCCCGCTGCCAGGACTGGGGCCCGGCCCGATGGGTCGAAGTGATCAGGCCGAGAAAGGCGGCAGAGCTACCGGCCGGCGGACGGCGTTAGTTTCCGGCCTTGGAGATGCGCGACCTGCTGGTCGCGATCAGTTGTTCGGTGATGCCGAAGCCGAACGCGGCACCGAGCCTGACGGCGTCGCGCTTGAGCTCGCCTACGTTCTCCAGCAGGTTCTCAAGAGCCTGCTCGGGATCGCGGGCGTAGAGGTCGACGAACTGCGCCCGCACCTGGGCGATGTGGCGTCGAAACTGCTGTTCGCTGACAGATCGCGGGTGCATCTTTGCTGCTAATAACGAGAGGTGGCCCGACTCCTTGCTTGCCCGTACGGCTTCCGGTCACCGCTCAAGCTCTTGACACCCGAGGCAGCGGCCGTCACCTTTAGCCCACTCTGCAGCAGCTTCCCGAGCCACCCCCACCACCGGCGCAATATGACCCTCAGGCCGCGGCCACGTACTCGCCACAGGCGCCACCGCAATATCAGTTGCCGGCGCCAGGGGCTCATATGAAGCCAGCACCGATCCCCGTTCGGGTGACGAACGCTTTCGGCTTCGGATTCTTTGCATTCTTGGGCGCCTTCGTGGCGAGCTTGCTGTTCTGGGTCCTCGCGGTGGTTGCGCTTGGCGTGTGCGGCGGCGTCATCGTCGGCGCGCTGCGCTCGGCAACGCCCAGCCCTTGAAGCAAGCAGACTTAGTCCTTTCGTCCCTTTACTGGAGGTGATCAGTGGCTCCCACATCTAGCAGGCAGGTCGTT
>VBKD01000063.1 GCA_005888075.1 Chloroflexota bacterium | reverse complement strand
GTCGAGGCCTTCGCGCCGATCTATCAGTCGCTGTTCGTGACCGGACTGTTTCTCCTGATCGCACTCATCCCAGCGCTGCTGCTGAGCATCTTCTTCGCTCGTCGAATGGTACGGCCCATTCAGACCCTCCATGCCGCCGCTGCACAGATCGGTTCGGGTACCTGGAATCGCCGGATCGACATTCGCACCGGTGACGAACTGGAAGAGCTTGCCGAAACCTTCAACCAGATGTCGGTTCGGCTGCGAGATTCCTACAACAATCTCGAGCAGCAGGTCGCGGAACGGACTCATGAGCTCGGGGAGGCCATCAGACAGTTGGAGGCCGCGAGCCGACACAAGTCCGACTTCCTTGCCAACATGTCGCACGAACTCCGCACGCCCCTGAACGCGATCATCGGCTTCTCGGAGGTGCTACTCGAGCGAATGTTCGGTGAAATCAACGCCAAGCAGAAGGACTACCTCCAGGATATCTTGAGCTCCGGGCGTCATCTGCTCTCACTGATCAACGACATCCTCGACATCTCGAAAGTCGAGGCCGGCCGCATGGAGCTGCAGCCCGGTCCCACTGATCTTCGTTTCGTCTTACAGAATGCTGCCAGCCTCGTTCGGGAGCGCGCGACCCGCCAGGGCATCAGCGTTACCCTCGAGGTCGATGCGGCCGTCGGAACGATCGAGGCCGATGAACGGCGTGTGAAACAGATTCTGTTCAACCTGCTCTCGAACGCGGTGAAGTTCACGCCTGCCGGGGGAAGAGTGACGCTCAGCGCGGCGAGGATCGACGACGCGGTTCAGATCTCGGTCCACGATACCGGCATCGGCATCCGGAGCGACGACCAGGATCGCATCTTCGAGGAGTTCCAGCAGGCAGGCCCGGGCAAGGCCGTCGAGGGCACCGGGCTCGGGCTTGCGCTGGCCAAACGATTCGTGGAGATGCATGGTGGGCGCATCCGGGTCGACAGCGCGGTCGGCATTGGCAGCACGTTCACATTCACGTTGCCGGTCTACCAGCCATCGCTTAACGGCGCCAACGCGACCCACCCGGATACCAGGAACCGGGAGGCGGTCTCATGACCGCGGCGCCCGACGGGAAGCTGATCCTGATCGTCGAGGACAATGAGAAGAACCTCAAGCTTGCCCGCGATGTCCTGCAGTTCAGCGGCTTTCAGACCCTTGAGGCGGGCACGGGCGAGGCCGCGGTCGGCATCGCGCGGCAGCAGCATCCCGACCTGATCCTCATGGATATCGAGCTGCCCGGGATCGACGGGATCACCGCCCTTCAACAGTTGCGGGCGGATGTCGAAACCGCCAGGATTCCAATCGTGGCCCTGACAGCCTCGGCCATGACGACGGACCGAGCGCGATTCGATAGCGCCGGGTTCGACGGCTATATCAGTAAGCCGATCGACATTAAGGCGTTCCCTGGCCAGGTCCGAGCGCACTGCGAGCGAGCGAGGCGCGGACGCGCGTGACCGCCCCTCCCACAATCCTGATCGTCGACGACACGCCGCAGAACATCCGATTGCTCGACGCCGTACTGAGTCCGCAAGGCTATCGCGTCGTGGCGGCCGGCTCGGGCCGCGAGGGATTGGAAAAAATCAGCAGCGAAAACCCGGCTCTCGTCCTGCTCGACATCGTGATGCCCGACCTCAGCGGGTTCGAGATTTGCCGCGGCATCCGGGAGAATCCGGCCACGCGGTTGCTTCCGGTCGTCATGTTGACCTCGTCCGGTGACCCGGACAAAGTCAGGGCCATCGAGGCCGGCGCCGACGACTTCATTGAGAGGCCGTTCAACCAGCCCGAGCTGCTGGCGCGAGTCAGGTCTCTGTTGCGGATCAAGGCCTACTACGACACGATCCAGGCTCAGGCCTTGGAGCTCGCGGCCTGGAATCAGACGCTCGAGGCTCGCGTTCGAGCGCAGGTCGAGGAGCTCCAGCGACTGAGCCGGCTTCGCCGGTTCCTTTCCCCCCAGATCGCCGATCTGATCGTGTCGTCCGGAGGTGAGGGCATGCTTGAAGGTCACCGTCGCGAGATTACCGTGGCTTTTTGCGACCTTCGAGGATTCACCGCATTTGCCGAGACGGCCGAGCCGGAGGACGTCATGGGTGTACTCGCAGAGTTCCATAGCGAGCTCGGACAACTGGTGTTTCGATTCGAGGGGACGCTCGAGTGGTTCGCAGGCGACGGCATCATGACGATCTTCAACGACCCTTTCCCCTGCCCGGATCCGTCCATGCGAGCCGTGCGAATGGCGCTGGCGATGCAGGCACGCTTCCGGGAGCTGGCGGGTGGCTGGCGGAAGCGAGGTTATGACCTCGACCTCGGAATTGGTATCGCGGCAGGGTATGCGACGTTGGGGAAGATCGGCTTCGAGGCGCGGTGGGAGTACAGTGCCGTGGGCAGCGTCGTCAACGCGGCCTCGCGGCTCTGCGACGAGGCCCAGGGCGGGCAGATTCTTCTCGAGCCCCGCGCTTTTGCTGCGGTTGAGCGATCAGTGCTCGTGGAGCCGATCGGGCCGCTAACGCTCAAAGGCTTTCACCGGCCGATGGCTGCCTTCAACCTGCTGGCAGAAAAAACGGAGGCGGCCAAGGTCGCTCCAGGGGCTGAAAACCGATGACCGGCGGACGGTTGGGGAGGCTGCTCCCACTGTTGACCCTGATACTCGTCGCGTGCAACACGATCGCACCTGGATCTAACCCGTCTAGCTCTCCGACGGCGACCGGCGTCGCGGCAGGCGCAGGCTCGGCAACGGCCGCGGTCCCGCGCGTCTCTGGTCTGAAGAAGCCCTACGGCCTTGCCGTCGGTGAAGGCTCCGTGTGGGTAACCGAGTACGAGCAAGGCATCCTGGTTCGGATCGATCCGGCGACCGATCGAGTTATCGCCCGCGTCCAGGTTGGTATTCACGCCTCCCGCGTGCTGGTCCAGGAGGGATTTGCCTGGGTGCTCGATGACGTCGGTGGCGCACTCATCAAGGTTGACGTGCTGACCAATCGGAAGGTGAAGGAGTTTCCGCTGCAACCGAGCCTCAACATGAGGCCAAGCGGTCTTGCCGGTACTGCAGGCTCCGTATGGGTGACCCTGGCAGAAACCTTTGTCTTGAGATCCGGCAAGGTTCTCGGCCAGCTGATACGGATTGACACCTCAACGAGCGTGGTGACGGCGATTCCAATCGACGGGCTCCCAGCCGGCGTGGCGGTTGGGGGTGGCGCGGTCTGGGTGAGCAGCATTCTCGTGGAGCCAACGAGCATTTTTCGCATCGACCCGGCCACGATTCGGGTAGTCGCGAGGGTGGAGACCGGCCATCCTGTCAGTGGTCCCCTCGCGTACGCCGACTCCGGACTCTGGGTCGCAAACAACGATGGCTATCTCACGCGCATCGATTCGCGAACCAATAAGGTCGTTGGCAACTTCGAGGTTGGGAGCCCGCAGTGGGCGGCCATGCTGCCAATGGGGAAGGACCTCTGGATCAGCGTGCCACTCGACAACATCGTGGCAAGGTTCGACCCCGGAACGGGCATCGTGACCGAGACGCTACGGGCTGGCACGCGTCCCCAGGGATTCGCATTTCTTGCAAGCGACATCTGGGTCGCAAACTACCTCGACGGGACCGTCATGAAGCTCCCCATCAACTAGGAAAGCGGTACAGGCCCGGCCGAGGGGCTTCGCTACTGCGGGATGAGGCGCAGCGGGGTGTGCTGCCTTGAGAGTCGAACGAATGAGTTTGCGTCCTTGGGCCACTGCTCGCCGTACTTCTCACGGGCGGCGGCATTGATGGTGCGAATCACGGAGCTATCGTTCACGCGCTGGATACGGGCGGCGACTTTTTTCCCGCCGGCCCGGATCGTCACCCTGCGATTCGCCAGCGCCTCCTGATACCAGCGTCCCTTCACGTAGACCGATCGGACGTAAACGCCCTTCTCCGTCGGCACTATCCAGATCGTGGTCCGATGCAGCGACGACCTCTGATCGCGGCGCGTCTCGATCTCGACTTCGTCGCTGTCCGCGAGCTTCCGCAGCAGGTCCGTCGATGGGGCCCCATGCGTCTATCGTATCGACTATGGCGCCTCGACAACTTGCGGCGTTGAAGGCCAGCGATCCGAAGATGGCGCGGCTCATTGATTCGACTGAGCCCGTCGATACCAAAGCCTGGCGCCGCGCGCGGCCGCTGGGCGATCCCTTCAGCGTGCTCGTCTATTCGATCATCGGTCAGCAGATCTCGGGATTCGCGGCCCGGGCGATCGCCGGCCGGCTCACCGAGCGCTTCGGCGGCCGGATGCCCTCCCCCGCCGCACTGCTTGCCCTCGAGCCGGCTGATCTCAAGACCGTCGGCTTATCCCGCATGAAAGTCGAATACCTGCGGTCGCTGGCCGAGCACATCGTTTCCGGCGAGCTCCAGGTCGACCACCTGGACAAGCTTTCCGACGACGAGGTTCGCGCCCAGATCACGGCCAGCCGCGGGCTCGGGCGATGGACGGCAGATATGTTTCTCCTGATCAACCTCGAGCGCCCGGACATCTTGCCCATTGGCGACCTCGGGATCCGGTCCGCGGTTCAACGCCTCTACCGGCTCGACCACCTGCCGACGCCGCGCGAGGTGGACGGCATCGGCGAGAAGTGGCGGCCCAACCGCAGCCTGGCGAGCTTCTATCTGTGGGCATCGACCCGTCAGCCGCCCAAGCCGGCGAGGCTGCGCGCGAAGCCTGTCGGGAAGAGCCGGCCGACCAAACGGACGTGATCGCGACCAGCTAGCGGTTGCGGACCTTTTCCTGCGCCGCCTGGTAGGAGCGCAGCTTCCGCACTTTGGGCTGCGCGTTGAAGACGATGTATGGGTTCAGCGGGTTGCGCGCCGCGTAGTCCTGGTGATAGGTCTCGGCTTGATAGAAGGCCACCAGGGGCACGAGCTCGGTGACAATCGGATGGTCGAAGACATGGGCCTTGTTCAACTGGTCGATG
>VBKD01000062.1 GCA_005888075.1 Chloroflexota bacterium | reverse complement strand
CCGGGCGGAGGGGCAGGTTGGGTCTCGACCGGCGGGATGGTGCGGACGGGCGGGCTGAAAGCCGTCTCAGTGCTTGGGCGCCGGAACAGGGTCAGCAGTCCGAAAAAGCCGACGAAGATCGCGAGGAATCCCATGCCCACCCCGAACCAGATGCCGCTGGTCTCGCCTTCGGTCAAGGGGTGCTCCAGGCCAGCGAGGCATCGCGCGGGGGCGGGCGGGCACGTCCCGACGACGGTCAGGCGGAGAGGCACGGCGAGCATCGCGAGCATTCCGTAGACGATGGCGAGGCCGGCGATGAAGTAAAGCGCGGTCGCGATGGGCCGTCCCTGGCCGTACAGCGTTGCGCACGCTCCCAGCGCGACGGCGCCAATCCAGAACGGGATGATCGCTGCGGCGATCCGGCCGGAGAATCCGCCGAACAAGAGTGGCGCGATGCCGCCGACCGCCGCCAGGCCGCAGGCGATCCAGAAGGCCCAGACCAGCCGGCGCTCATGCGGTGTCGCGGGAATCACGACCGGAATTCTGTCCTGATGGCCACCTCAGCACAAGTCAAAGGTTCAGAGAGTTTCTTCAGCGAGTCCTTCGCGGCTGCTTACTCTCCGGCCTGCCGCAACGTGAGCCGTCTGGCGCAGTGGCAGCTCTCGGATGAACAGGGTCACCAGGAATGAGACGGCGATGATCGGGAGGCCGGCCATGAAAACCGGATGGAGAGCGTCGGCGAGGCCGTGCCGGATACCGATCGCGATCGCGGGCGGCAGATTCGCCAGCTTCGCCGGATCGAAGATGGCTGTGGCGGTGGCGCCCCCTCCCGATGCCTCGAGCCTTGCGACGGCCGCGGCCGGGAGGTACTTCGCCATCGCCGTCACCATGCCCTGGCTGAGGATCGTGCCGAGGATCGCCAGGCCGATCGCGGCGCCGATCGACCGCGAGAGCTGGGTGGCGGACGTGGCAACGGCCATGTCTCTGCCGCTGATCGAGTTCTGCACGATGAGCACATAGGTCTGCATCGTCAGGCCGAGTCCGAGGCCGATCAGGATCATGGCTTCGATGGCCGTGTTGTTCGTCGTGGTCGCATCAAAGGTCGAGAGCATCCAGAAGCCCGCCCCCATCACAGCCAGGCCCGAGAGCAGCAGCACTTTGTAGCGACCGGTTCGTGAGATCAGCTGCCCACCCAGGATGCCGGTGATGATCATCGCCACCAGCATCGGCACGAGGATGGCGCCGGAGTTGGTGACGCTGTTCCCGATCACGCCCTGGACGAAGATCGGTAGGAAATAAATGGCGCCGAACATCGACATCGCCACGCCGATGCTGGCGACGTTCGAGAACGCGAAGATGCTGCTCTTGAACAGATGGAGCGGCAGCACAGGCTCGGCGGCTCGGGTCTCGACCCACACGAACGCAGCCAGCAGCACGGCCGCCGCCCCGTACAGGCCGACGATCTGCCACGAGCTCCATGGGTACTGCACACCGCCCCATACGGTCGCCAGCAACAGGCAGGCGATGCCGCCGGAAAGCGTCACGCTGCCGGCTATGTCGAGCGCGTGCTTGCGTCGCTCATTGTGGACGTGCATGTAGAGACCCACCACCACGAGCGTCAGTGCCGCGACCGGCACGTTCACGAAAAAGAGCCATCGCCAGCTGAAGTGCTCGGTGATGAATCCCCCGGCGGCGGGGCCGACGATCGAAGCGAGTCCGAACGATGCGCCCATCATCCCCATGTACTTGCCGCGTTCTCGTGGCGAGATGATGTCGCCGAGGATGGCCTGCGAGAGCGGCATGATGATGCCCATGCCCGCGCCCTGCACGAACCGCGCAAAGACCAGGAACCAGAAGTTGGGCGCAGTGCCAGAAAGCAACGACCCGGCGGCAAACACGACGATGCCCGTCATGTAGAGCGGCTTGCGGCCGTAAACATCAGAGAGCTTGCCTGCGATCGGGACGACGACCGTCGAGGCCAGCATGGCCGAGATCGGAATCCAGGTGTAGTCGGCCAGGCCGCCTAGCTCGGCGACGATCGTGGGAAGTGCGGGCGCGACGAGAGTCAGGTTCAGGGACGCGATCAGCGAGCCAAGCATCAAACCAGCGAAGACGGCCATCACTCCGCGGTCGAGGCCCTGTTTCGCGGTCGCGCCGGCCGCCTCGGTGGCGACTGCAGTCACTTCGGAGAGACTACCGGCTGCGAGGCAGTCCCAGCACTCGCTCGGCCAGGATGTTGCGCAGGACCTCTGACGTGCCGGCCTCGATGGTGTTGGCCCTCGAGCGAAGGAACTGATACTTCCATCCCTCCCCGTCGCCGACCTGCCCGGCAGGGCCGGCGATGTCGAGGGCTGCCTCGGACATCCGTTGATTCAGCTCGGACCACATGAGCTTGAGGATGGATCCTTCAGGTCCGGGAATCCCGTTGCGCTTCATCGCGGTGACAGCTCGAAATCCATTGAGCTGCAGCGCTCGCGCCTCGATGGTGAACTGGGCGATCTTTTGCCTGACCAGAGGATCCGAGCCGCGACCCAGCTTGCGCGCGTGCTCGGCCAGCTCGGCGGCCGTGATCTGTGCGCGTGTGGTCAGCGCCAGACCCAGGGTGCCGCGCTCGTGCAGCAAAGTCGTCATCGCCACCGCCCAGCCCTTGCCCGGCTCGCCGAGCACCTGGGACTTCGGAACCCTCACGTCTTTGAAGAAGATTTCGTTGAACTCGGCATCGCCTGTGATCTGGACCAGAGGTCGCACCTCAACGCCCGGACTCTCCATGTCGACCAGCAGGTAGGTGAGGCCGTCGCGCGGGTTCGCCTCCTTGCGCTCGCGCGCCAGCAACATGCACCACTTGGCGACGTGTGCCAGTGTGGTCCACACCTTCTGTCCGTTGACGAGGTAGTGGTCGCCGCGGTCTTCAGCCTTGGTCTGCAGGGCCGAGAGGTCGCTCCCGGCGTTTGGCTCACTGAATCCCTGACACCAGATTTCGGCCGCCGACAAAAGAGGTGGCAGGTAGCGCTGCTTCTGGTCCTCAGTTCCGTGTGCGATGACCACTGGCCCGCCCATGCCTAGCCCGATCACGTTGATCGGCTCTGGAGTGTGGGCGAGGATCATCTCGTCGCTGAAGATGAGCTGCTCCATGAAGGTGCCGCCGCGGCCTCCGTATTCCTTGGGCCACGTGATGCCGACATACCCCGCCTCGTGAAGCTTCTTCTGCCAGGCGCGGCGGTGGTCGATCCAGGCGGCCTTGCCGGGTTCGGTCGAAGCGTCCTCGCTCGGCCTGTTGGCTTTCAGCCAGGCCCGGACCTCGTCGCGGAACGCCTTCTCGACGTCGCTAAGCTCGAAGTCCATCGGATCAGGTTAGATGCTCAAGCCACCGCCGGGATCACTTCTGACGCGAGGAGCTCCAGGGCGTCGCGGTCGTCGAGCAGGAAGTGCTGGAGCGTGAACAGGTCGATGCCCAGCCCTTCGTGACTCTTCATCTGCTCCACGATCTCGCCAGGGGTCCCGACGAACCATTTGCCGCGCTGCTGTTCGAGGATCGCATCCGCGTCGGAGTTCCGAATGCGCGGGGGTGTGACGATTTCAGCCACCTTGAGTGCACGTTCGCGCAGCTCCTTGCGATCACGCCCGATGATGAAGCCCGTCATCACTGAATGCCGGATCGACGCCGGGTCGCGGCCGATCGCATCACAGCTGCGCTCCAAGGCTTCGATGCGCTGCTTGTACGCATCGGTGTCGCCCCACGTCGAGTAATTCCACTCGGTGGCCTCTCGCGCGACGAGCGGCAGAGTCCGCTTCATGCCTTTCCCACCCAGGAGCAGTGGGATCGGATTACGCGCCGGCTTGGGATTGGACTTGTTCCACGTTTCGCGCAAGACTTTGATGCCTTGTTCCAGGTTGTCGAATCGCTGCTTTTCGGATGGCATCGGGATCCCGAACTCGGTGTGCTCGCGCTCATACCAACCGGCGCCGACGCCGAGCAGGAGCCGTCCGCCGCTCAGCACATCAACCGCCGCGGCCTGGCGCGCAAGCAGTGATGGGGGGCGGAACGTCATCGGCGAGACCTGCGGCCCGATCTCGACGTTCTTCGTCCATTCCGCGGCCAGAGCGAGCGATGCCCAGCACTCGATGCAGTCGCGGTCGACCACGCCCATGACGGAGAAGAAGTGCTCGCTGCGGCGCAACGTGGCGAAGCCGAGAGTGTCAGCGGCGTGACAGATGCGACGCCAGCGATCCCAGGTCAGGCCTTCCTGGCCTTCGATCATGATCCCGATTTTCATCGCTGACTTGCCATCGTAAGTTGGTCGAGGGGCTTGAAGTTGAGGATCCTCTCTTTCGGGATGCCCGCCCGCCGCGCCATCCACATCCCCATCGGCACGTATGCGAACTCGGCCGGGGCATGGGCGTCTGCGTCCATGGCGAAGTTGCACCCGCAATCCATCGCGAGGCGAGCCAGCTCCGGTGACAGGTCCATGCGCGCCGGGTCGCAATCGATCTCGAGCGCCACGCCATGGCGGGCAGCCTCTTTGAACACCGCTTCGAAGTCGTAGGTCGCGCCTTCCCGAGAGCCTGGCCTGCGGCCGGTCGGGTGCCCTATGACATCGACGTGCGGATGCGATACCGCGCGCAGCATCCGCTCGTTCATGGCGGCCGGCTCCTGGCGGAGCTTGACGTGCGGCGAAGCGATCACAACGTCGAGGATCTCGAGCACCGCATCGGGCAGGTCGAGCGACCCGTCTTCCAGGATGTCGACCTCGATTCCCTGGAGGAGCGTCACGCCATCCACCCGCGATTGGACGTCAGCCATCTCGCGAGCCTGTGCGACAAGGCGGGCGGCGTCGAGGCCGTTGACAACCTTGATGCGGGGCGAGTGATCGGTTATGCCGAGGTAGCGGTAACCCAACGCTTGCGCTCCTTCCGCCATCTCGAGCATCGTCGCCCGCCCATCGCTCCACTCCGTGTGCGAGTGGACGTCGCCCTGGTAGTCGGCGAAGTCCAGCGCAGACTCGTCGCCGCGCGCTTCCTGCTTCATCTGCTCGCGCAGACGTTCGAGATACCGGCTGCTGCCATTTTCGACCAGCTCCTTCAGCACCTTCGCGATGCCTTCGCCAACCCCTTCGATCGAAGTCAGGGATCCGGATCGATGCAGGGCGGTGAGATCCGGACGTTCCAGCGCGAGTGCCCACGCGGCCGCCGAGAACGCCCGGGCTCGATAGATCTCCTTGGGGTCCTGCCGCAGCAGGTACCCGATTTCCGACAAGGCCTGGGCGGCGCCGATCGCATCCATCCCGACAATTGTGTGAGGATCACGACATGGCGCTCTCGAAGCCCACGCCTGGCGATCCGATACCGGTGCTCATCGCATCGCTGTTGAGCGAGCTCGGCGAAGACCCGGATCGGCAAGGATTGAAGGCCACGCCGGAGCGCGTTTCCAGTGCGCTCCGCGAGCTGACCGACGGCTATCGAACGCGGCCCGAGGACGTGATCGCCGGCGGCGTTTTCGACCAGGACCACGACGAGATGGTGGTCGTCCAGGACATCCCGTTCTACAGCCTGTGCGAGCACCACATGCTGCCGTTCTTCGGTCGCTGCCACGTCGGCTATCTGCCCAAGGGCAGGGTCATCGGGCTGAGCAAGATCCCTCGCCTGATCGACGTGTTCGCGCACCGGCTCCAGGTCCAGGAAAGCATGACCAGGGAGATCGCCGAGGCGCTCCAGAGGGCGATTGAGCCCCGAGGAGTGGGGGTGGTGGTCGAAGCCCGGCACCTGTGCATGGAGATGCGAGGGGTGCAGAAACAGGGCGGCCACATGATGACGTCCAGCATGCTCGGCACGTTCCGCAAGGACCCGACCACCCGAACGGAATTCCTAGAGCTGGTGCGG
>VBKD01000061.1 GCA_005888075.1 Chloroflexota bacterium | reverse complement strand
CGCGGCGAACATGGCGGCGAACTCCATGCCGACCACGCCGCCGCCGATCACGGCGAGGCGGCGGGGCACGTCCTTGAGCTCGAGGATCTGGTCGGAGTCGATGGTGAGCTCGGCGCCCGGGAGGGGAATCCGCGAGACCGCGGAGCCCGTGGCGATGACGATGTCCTTCGCCTGCACCTTCTCGCCGGAGACTTCGACCACGCCATTGCCGGCCAGCCGGGCGGATCCCTTGAGGCTTGTGATGCCGCCCGCCTTCAGCAGCCCCTCGACGCCCTTGACCAGCTGGTCGACGACGGAGGACTTGCGCTTCTGGGCGGCGGCCCAGTCGAACCCGACGTTGTCCGCGACCACGCCGAATGGCCGGCCACCCTTGACCAGCGTGTACAGCTCGGAGGACTGGAGCAGCGCCTTGGTCGGGATGCAGCCGCGCACCAGGCACGTCCCGCCCATGCGGTCCTTTTCGACGATGGCCGTCTTCGCGCCGAGCTGCGCAGCGCGCAGGGCGGCGACGTAGCCCCCGGGACCACCGCCGATTACGAGAACGTCAAAGGGCCCAGCCATAGCTCCTATCTATACGAGATATCGGCGAAAATTATGCCCGGCCGCCCGGGTGCGGCGCTGGGTTACCACCGTTCGGGCTGTACCGGTTGGTGATCGGCATGCGCCGGTCGCGTCCGAAAGCCCTAGGCGTGATCTTCACGCCAGGAGGCGCCTGGCGGCGCTTGTACTCGCTGCGATCGACCAGCTTGATGACCCTGGCGACGGTCTCGGGGCGGTTGCCCGCGGCGACCAGCTCCTCCGGGCTCAGGTCGTCCTCGACGTAGCCGCGAAGTATCGGATCGAGCTCGTCATAAGGCGGCAGGCTGTCGACGTCCTTCTGGCCTGGCTTCAGCTCGGCCGAGGGCGCCTTGGTCAGCACCCGGTCCGGAATGGCCGCGCCCAGGGTGTTGCGATAGCGGCACAGCTCGTAGACCGTCGTCTTGAGGATGTCCTTCAACACCCCGTAGCCGCCCGCGATGTCGCCATACAGCGTGCCGTAGCCGGTGGCGAGCTCCGACTTGTTGCCGGTCGCGAGCACGATGTAGCCGAACTTGTTGGACAGCGCGTGCAGGATGGTGGAGCGGATGCGCGGCTGCAGGTTTTCCTCCGCCACTCCCGGCTGCGTGCCCTCGAAGGCGCCGGCGAGTATCTCCTCGAACCCTCTGTGCGCGGGGTCGATGGGGAAGTCGAGCAGCTGCATGCCGAGGTTCTCGCCGACCAGGCCCGCATCCTCGAGGCTCTCCTTCGACGTATGCCGGGACGGCATGCGCACGCCGATGACGTTCTGAGGGCCGAGGGCATCGCAGGCGATGGCGGCGGTAAGCGCCGAGTCGATGCCGCCCGACATCCCGATCAGCACCTTCTCGAAACCCTGCTTGCGGATGTAGTCGTGCGTGCCCAGCACGACCGCGGCGTAAATCTCGGGCGCGCCCTCGAGCGGTTGGTCGAGTGCGGCCTTGATGGAAGGCTTTGGGTCGGCGGATGGACCGCTCACCACGGGTATCTCGGTCACCTCGAGCTCCAACCGCTCCGCGCCTTCCGCCTCACGCCGGATGTTTTCGGTGGGCCGGTGGACTGGGGCGGCGGTGTCGATATCGCAGACGACCATCTCTTCGATAAAAGAAGACGCGTGGGCGAGCACCCGTCCATACGGATCGAAGACCACGCTGTTGCCGTCGAAGACGAGCTCATCCTGGCCCCCGACGGTGTTGACCCAGGCGACGTAGGCGCCATAGCTCGCGGCGCGTTCTCCGACCATCGCCTCGCGCGGGCCGCGCTTGCCGTAGTGATAAGGCGACCCGTTGATGTTGATGAGGATGTCCGCCCCGTGGTGCGCCTGCCAGGCCATCGGACCGGACGGGAACCAGCAGTCCTCACACACCGACAGGCCGATTCGCACGCCGTTCCACTCGATGATCGGGCAGCTGTGGCCGGGCTCGAAGTACCGCTTCTCGTCGAACACGCCGTAGTTCGGCAGAAAGACCTTGTGGTCGATAGCTTTGATCTCGCCGTCGTGCAGGAAGGCGGCGGCGTTGAAGATGGGCCCATCCTCGTCGACGAATCCCACGACCGCCGAGATGCCTGTCGACGCCTTCGCGACAACCTTCAGCTGAGCGAGGTTGTCGCGGACGAAAGACGGCTTCAGGACCAGGTCTTCGGGCGGGTAGCCGGTGATAGCCAGCTCCGGAAAGCAGACGATGTCCGCGCCCAGGCCTCGAGCGCGATCCATCCAGTCGATGATCAGGCGGGCATTGCCCTCCAGATCGCCGACTGTCGGATTGACCTGCGCGAGCGCGATCCTCACGACCTCATTTTGACAATCCACCTCGCTCGGCACCGCGGAGGAGGCCCCCTTACGATTTGAGTGCCCATGAGCTACTTCGAACGCTTGCGCGCGGCTGCCAGAGACCGCAACACGCTCCTGTGCGTCGGGCTCGATCCCGATCCCGATCGGATCGAAGGGGGCGTGGCGGGCGCGCTGCGTCACTGCCGCGAGGTGGTTCGCCAAACCGAGGAGAACGTGTGCTGCTACAAGCCGAACAGCGCTTTCTGGGAGCAGTACGGGCCCGACGGATGGTCCGCCTTGATGGAGCTGCGCGACGAGGCGCCGGACACGCCTTTCCTCTTCGACGGCAAGCGTGGCGATGTAGGCAACACGATGCGCGCCTACGCGCGGACGGTGTTTGAGACGCTGGGCATGGACGCGGCCACGGTCAACCCTTATCTGGGCGCCGACTCGCTGGACGAGTTCACACGCTTCGCCGACCGAGGGGTCTACGTGCTCTGCCGTACCTCGAATCCGGGAGCGCGTGACCTGCAGCACCTCGACGCCGGCGGCAGGCCGGTCTACCTCCACGTGGCAGAGCTGGCCGAGCGGCTGAACGCGAAAGGCAACGTCGGCCTGGTGGTTGGCGCGACCGCCCCCGCCGAGGTAGCCGAGCTTCGCCGCATCAGCGGGCTTCCGTTTCTTCTGCCCGGCGTCGGCGCCCAGGGCGGCGAGGTCGAGGCCTCTGTCCGGGGCGCGTGGAACGGCGACCCCGCCTCCTGCCTGGTGAGCGCCAGCCGCGGCGTCCTCTATGCGCAGAGCCCGTCGCGTGAATCGGCCGCGTTGAAGGCGCAGATCAATGCGGCGACCGGGGTGCGCGCATGACCGACAAGCCTCGCTACACGGCGCGCCTGGTGTTGAGCGGTCACATCATCGATTCGATGATGCTGCCGCAGGTCATGGACATGGTCATGGACCTCGGCGGCAACTTCACCATCGAAGAGCTGAAGGTCGGCCAGCACAAGACCGACACCTCGCTGTGCCGCATGGAGGTCGTCGCCGACTCGCCGGACCTTCTCGACCGCATCGTCCAGCGAGCTCGCGCCCTCGGCGCGACCGCCGAGTCCGAGCATGACGCCCATGTCGAGCGCGTGACCCAGGAGGGTGTGTTTCCGGAAGGCTTCTACTCCACCAGCAACCTGCCGACCGAGGTGCTGATCGATGGTCACTGGGTGCCGGTCGAGAACATGGAGATGGACACCGCGATCGCGGTCGACCGCGGCGCGCGGCGTGCGCGATGCATCGTGTTCCAGGACGCCAAACCCGGGATGGAGCTGGTGGTCGGCCACCAGGGCGTGCGCGTCACGCCGCTCGAGCGGTCGCGCAACGCCGAGATCTTCAGCTTCATGACGAGCGAGGTCTCAGCCGAAAAACCCAAGAAGGTTCTAATCGCGGGAGTCGCGGAAGAGATGCGCCAGGTCCACGACAGCGGCGGGCGCATCCTGGTCGTCGCAGGGCCCGCGGTCGTGCACACGGGTGCCGGCCGGTACCTGTCCAGGCTCATCGAGCTGGGTTTCGTCCAGGTGCTTTTCGCGGGCAACGCGCTTGCCGTGCACGACGTCGAGTCGGCGCTGTTCGGCACCGCCCTTGGCGTCAACATCGAGAGTGGTCGGCCGCCGGCGGACTGCGCCAGATGGTCGAGAGCGGTCAACTCAAGTCCGGGGTGATGAAGTCCGCCATCGAGCACGGGATCGACGTCGTGCTCGCGGGTTCGGTCCGGGACGACGGGCCCTTGCCGGATGTCATCACGGACATGGTGGAGGCGCAGAGACGAATGCGAGAGTCGCTGCGCGGCGTCCGCATCGCCCTGATGCTCTCGACCATGCTGCACTCGATCGCCACCGGCAACATGCTGCCGGCCGGCGTGCGCACGGTGTGCGTCGACATCAACCCCGCGGTCGTCACCAAGCTGGCCGACAGGGGCAGCTGGCAGTCCATCGGCCTGGTCACGGATGTGGAGTCGTTCTTGCGCGAACTGGCCCTGGTGATAGAGACTGGTCGCCATGGGTAAAGGAAGAGACAAGCAGGGCCGTGAGGCGAAGAAGAAAAAGAAGGCGAAGTCACCGGCGGCCGACGCGAACGCCAACCTTCAATTCCGGCACCACTCAGTGGTGACGAACCAACCCGAAACGCCGATCCGGACGACCGAATAAGCCGCCGAGGCGTCTTCGTCGCGATCGGCTTCGTGGGCGGCCTGCTTGGCGGCCTGCTCGGCGTTGGCGGCGGATTCGTCATGGTGCCGCTCCAGGTCCTGTGGGCGCGGGTGCCTCAACACAAGGCAAATGCGACGTCCCTCGTCGCGGTCATCCCCATCGCGATCACGGCCGTGCCCATTTACTACTTCCGTAAGGGGACACCTCAGGTCGACTTCCACATGGCGCTGTTCCTGGTGATCGGCAGCGTCGTGGGCGCGTACTTCGGTGCGAGGTTGCTCAACCGCATCCCGGAGCGGGAGCTGAAGGCGAGCGTGGCGGGGATCCTGCTCTTGATTGGTTTGAAGGAGCTGGTTTTCCCGTGAGCTTGGGGGACCTGTTTGCCATCGCCGGCGGCCTCGTCGCCGGGCTGCTGAGCGGCCTCATCGGCATCGGCGGCGGGCTGTTGTTCGTCCCGATCATGACCATCGGGTTCCGGATGGCGCAGCCGATCGCCCAGGGCACATCCCTCGCCGCCGTGATTCCGACCGCCATCGTGGGCGGCATCACCCACATCCGGCAGGGCAATGTGATCCGAGAGGTTGCGATCTGGATGGGCGTGGGGGGAGTGGGGGGCGCCCTGATCGGGGCTTTCGTG
>VBKD01000060.1 GCA_005888075.1 Chloroflexota bacterium | reverse complement strand
TGGTGCAACTTCGCCCGAGCGGCGGTCGTTGCTCTGATCCCGCTGGCGACCTTGGTCCCCGGATTGCGCGATGACTTCCTTCACCTGCTGATCATCACGCTGATCTTCTCCGCGGTAGGACAGCTCTTCGGACCGGCCGAGGCGGCGGTCATCCCTACCATCCTGCCGCGCTCGGCCCTGATCACCGCCAACTCCATGGCGCTGCTGACCATGGTCCTTACGCTCGTGGTGGGAGGCGCGCTCGCGCCGGTCGTCTCGAGGATCGACCTCTACGCGCCCTACTGGACCGCGGTCGTGCTCCTGATCATCGGAGGCACGCTGATCTTCGCTTCGGATATCCCGCACCTCGACCAGGCGACGCAGTCCCCGGTCAAGGAGAGCCGCAACCGCTTCCATCTGATGCTGCTCGACTTGAAAGAAGGTTTCGACGCGTTGCATGCCTCACGAGGATTGCGCCTCGCGTTTGGACAGGTGAGCATCGCGATCCTGGTTCTCTTCATGCTCTACACGCTTGCCCCGGCGTACGTGAGCAAGGTCATCGGCATCGCGGCGCAGGACACCTACGTCATCCTCGCCCCGGCCACCGCTGGAGCAATCCTCAGCGCGCTCCTGCTCGGTCAGTTCCTGCGCCACGTCGACCGCTCGCGGGTGCTCGCCGCCTCATTGATGGCGAATGGATTGACGCTGCTCGCACTGGCGGCCGTGCCCCAGGTCATGGGCCATTTTCCGGATCTGCAGGTGCACAACCGGATCACCGGCGCGACGTTCAGCTTTCTGCTCGGGGTCGAATTCGGCGCGATCCTAATTCCGGCGGTCACCTATCTGATGGAGGCGACCAGCGACTACATACGCGGAAGGATCTTCGCGCTCCTCTACATGGTGATCAACGGCGTCAGCGCGATCCCGGTGCTCGTCGCCGCCGCTCTTGCGGACAACATCGGAACGGCGCAGGTCATTGGCGGTCTTGGGGTTCTGCTCCTGGGCGGGGGAGTAGGTGTGGTCGTGGGCGGGCTGCACGCCATCGAGCAAAAACCAAGACCAGTGCAATAAGCAGGAGGACCGCGAGCCCTCCGATTCCGATATCGCGTATGACCGTCGCGACGAGCGAGATGTTGCTGCCCAGGACGTAACCCAGGGTCCCGACCACCAGCGCCCACCCGAGCCCGCCGATGGCGCTGAACAGCTGGAACCGCCAGAAGGGCATGCGTGCCATGCCGGCGAGCATCGATCCCCACGTTGCTCGGGGCGGATGTGGAAGAAGTGTCCGAACCGCTCGACAAACGGCCTGCCACCGCGATGACCCAGGTAGTAGCCGAGGTCCCCACCCAGGGTCGCGCCCGCGAATCCGAAGAAGATCACGAGGGCGAGCGAGTGGTGCCGCGCCGCCGCCCAGGCCGCTGCCGCCAGCAGCAGGGCTTCGCCGGGGAACGGTACGCCTGCGCTTTCGATGAGGATGCCCAGACCCGCCGACGGGTAACCGAGCGCATCGACCAGAGAAGTCCAATCCACAGGGCTTCATATACTGACCAACCTATGGCCGAGTACGACGATCACGAGTCGAGTGACGATCCGCTGCATGTGCTGCGGCACTCGACAGCGCATCTGCTCGCCGCCGCGGTAACGGAGCTGTATCCCGAGGCCAAGTACGGCATCGGTCCCCCGGTGGAGGACGGTTTCTACTACGACTTCGACTTCGGCAGACCAATCTCCGAGTCAGACCTGCCCGCGATCGAATCGCGCATGCGCCGCATCGCGCAGGAGGATCGGCCATTCGTGCACGAGGTCATGACCCGCCGGCAGGCGATCGAAGAGTTTGAAAAGCGCCACCAGGATTACAAGCTCGAGCTCATCGCGGACAAGGTCGAAGGCGACGAGGTCAGCGTCTACTTGACCGGCGACTTCCTCGACCTCTGCCGCGGCCCGCACGTGCGCTCGACGAAAGACCTCAAGGCGTTCAAGCTGCTGCGCGTCGCCGGAGCCTACTGGCGCGGCGACGAAAAAAGGCCGCAGCTGCAGCGGATCTACGGCACCGCGTGGCAGACACCGCGCGAGCTCGAGGACTACATGAAGTTCCTCGAGGAAGCCGAGAAGCGCGACCACAAGAAGCTTGGGAAGGACCTGAAGCTGTTCATGGTCGACGAACGCGTTGGGGCTGGCCTTCCGCTCTGGCTGCCTGACGGCGCCACCATCCGCCGCGAGCTCGAGCGGTTCATCGTCGACGAGGAGCTCGCACGCGGATACCTGCATGTGAGGACGCCCGACGTTGCTCATCTCGACCTGTACCGGCAGAGCGGCCACGCCCAGCTCTATGGCGAGTACATGTACCCGCCGATGAAGTTCGAGGACGGGGAGGAGCTCGAGCTCCGGCCCGTGAACTGCCCGCACCACATCGTCATCTATCAATCGGACCTGCGCAGCTACCGGGACCTCCCGATGCGCATCGCGGAGATCGGCAACAACTGGCGGTACGAGCGCTCCGGCACATTGATCGGGCTGAACCGTGTGCGTGCCTTCGCATTGAACGACGCGCACATCTTCTGCACTCCCGAGCAGCTGATGGACGAGGTGCGTGGCGCCATCGACCTCGCGCTCTACTTCTCGCGAGTGCTTGGCATCGAAGATTTCTCGTACCGGCTTTCCGCCCGCGACGACGTCAAGGAGAAGTGGCTGGGCACGGAGGACCAGTGGCGGCAGGCCCAGGGTGCGCTCGCGGCGGCGCTGGAGTCGATGGGCCAGACCTACAAGCTGGGGGTGGGGGAGGCGGCGTTCTACGGACCGAAGATCGACTTCCAGGTCCGGGACGCTCATCGCCGCGAATTCACCAACTCGACCGTGCAGGTGGATTTCCAGCTGCCGCAGCGCTTTGACCTGGAATACGTGGCGGAGGACGGTTCGCGCCAGCGGCCGGTCATGGTCCACCGCGGCGCCGCGGGGTCCATGGAGCGGTTGTTCAGCTACCTCATCGAGCGCTACGTGGGGGCGTTCCCGACATGGTTGCATCCGACACAGGTGGTCGTGATCCCCATCACCGACGCGCAGCTCGATTACGCCAACCAGGTGGCCGGCAGGCTCCGCTCACTGCGGCTGCGCGTGGAGGTCGACCGCCGCCCCGAGAGGATGCAGCGCAAGATCCGTGACGCGCAACACCGCAAGGTGCCGTACATGGCGATCGTCGGCGCCAAGGAAGCCGAAGCCGAGCACGTGAACGTGCGCGACCGTTCAGGCAACCAGGTCGACTCCACCCTGGAGTCGTTCGCAAGCATGGTCGCGACGGAGGTGGCCGAACGCCGCAGGTAGCGTCAGCTATCGAAGCGGATCTGGATCTCAGTGTGCTGGCCGCGACCCAGCAGCGCGATAATCCCGACACTTGCCGGCCGCGACGTCCGGCGGAACCTGATCTCACCGGTGGATTTGTCATTGGAGACGATGGTCCAGTCTCCCGAGCTAAGGCGGCTCGTGTAGAAATCAGTGACGGAAGCGACGTTGTCATTTGACTCCAGTGTCATTTGGCAGTCGCGCGAGTCACCCGGCGCGACGTTGGTGCCCACGTACGTGTTCTCGCGCATGACAGAAGCGCTCGGATACGCGGGAAAGTCAGATGGCAGGCAGGTCAGGCCGCCGTGCACGAACGAGTTGACCAACGCAGCGCCGCCGATCACCGCTCCGCCAATCGCGAGAACGAGCAACAGCGCACAGCCGCCCGCGACCCACCAGATCCAGCGCCGCGATCCTTTTGGAGCGATAGGTGGCTGGTTTTGTGCCGAGGTAGGAACCCAGTTCTGGCCATCCCACCTCCACATACCATCAGGCGACAGCTCTCCGGGCTGGGCGGGGGCCGGGCCGCTTTCACTCACTGCGGTGCTTTATAAAGCACTTAGGGCCCCTCCCCATTATTTATGGGGAGGGTGACCCGGCTCGCGAAGCGAGCCCGGTCGGGAGGGGTGAGCCGAATCGGCCGATCACTTTTGCGCAACCGGCCTTCTTTCCGGTACGATCCGCTTCGGAAGCAGGGCACCAGCCCTCACCCCCAGGAAACTTTCTGAAGGGGTTGATGAGCGGACGGCTGGTGCTGTCCGTTTTGTTTTATATAGGTGGAGGAATAAAGCAACCCTGAATTTGGCCGAGGTAGTTTCTCATTCCGTTTAAAGAGCTAAGGATCAACGATCAGATCCGCAGCTCGGAAGTGCGCCTGATCGATGATCAGAACAACCAGCTTGGGGTCCTTTCCCTGGACGCCGCGCTGCGCATCGCAAACGAGAAGGGTCTCGACCTCGTAGAGGTGGCGCCTCAAGCGAGCCCGCCGGTTTGCCGCCTGATGGACTACGGACGGTACAAGTTCGAAACCATCAAGCGCGAGAAGGACCAGCGGCGCAAGCAGAACGTCACCAAGCTCAAGGAGATGAAGCTCCGGCCCAAGGTTGCCGAGCACGATTTCCAGACGAAGTTCAAAGGGTTGAAACAATTCCTCGAAGCTGGAGAGAAGGTAAAGGTGACAATCATGTTCAGGGGCCGCGAGATGGTCCACCAGGAGATCGGTCGGAGGATCCTGGAGCGCGTGGCGGACAACGCCAAGCAGTTCGCCGTGATCGAACGCCAGCCGCTTCTCGAGGGTAAGAACCTGTTCATGATCCTGGCCCCGAGCCGCCAGGGCTCGGCCCAGAGCACGGCGCAGGACTCGGCCCAAGCCGCGCCGCAGGGCGCAGCGCAGGCCGCGGGCCGGGGCGCTTCAAGGGAGTCGGCATCCAATGCCTAAGCTCAAGACCCAAAAGGGCATCTCGAAGCGAATTCGTGTGACCAAGAACGGAAAGCTGGTGCGGGCGTCCGCATGGAAGAGCCACCTGCTGGAGCACAAGTCGCAGAAGCGGAAGCGCAACTACGAGAACAAGCAGGCGGTCTCCAAAGCCGACCGCAAGACCGTCCGGCGGGCCCTGGGGATCTGAGATGGCCAGGGTCAAGCGCGGCGTCCCCGCGCATCGCCGCCACAAGACGATCCTCGATCGCGCCAAGGGCTTCCGCCTCTCCAAGAAGCTTCTCTTCCGACCGGCCAACGAGGCCGTCCTGCATGCGATCGCTTACGCGTTTCGGGACCGTAGGCGTCGGAAGCGCGAGATGCGACAGCTCTGGATCGCGCGCATCAACGCCGCCTCGCGTCAGTCGGGGCTGCCATACAACAAGCTGATGCACGGCCTTCGCCAGGCCGGAGTGGAGATCGACCGCAAGATGCTGGCTGACCTGGCCGTGCGCGACAGCGGTTCCTTTGCTCGGCTGGTGGAGGTTGCCAAGAAAGCCCTCTGACCAGCTCATAAGCAGCCCGGATAACGAGATCGTCCGCCGACTGCGGCGCCTCGCCCACCGGCGTGAGCCAGGGCTTGTTCTCCTGGAAGGTCCGCGCGTGCTCGCTGAGGCCAAGGCCGCGGGCCTTGAGTTCGAGCTCATCGCGGTACGCGAAGGCGACAGGTTGCCGTTTCACACGGAGTCGCGCGTGACACTGAGTCCCGGCGCCTTCCGCGCCGCGACGCAGACCGTCACGCCACAGGGTGTGATCGCCATCGCCAAGGTCGATGAGCCGGATGTGAAAGCGGCGATCGCCGCCGCCCGCGCCGCGCGATGGCCT
>VBKD01000114.1 GCA_005888075.1 Chloroflexota bacterium | reverse complement strand
CAGGCTGCTGGGGCCCGTCTGGCGCAGCCCAAATCGCTTGATGAAGAAGATCCAGGCAACGGTCCATCTGCTCGCATACGGCGTGGGACCTCTGATGCTGGTCCAGCTGGTCTGCTACCCGGCGTTGCTGCTGACCGTCGGTTCCCACCGGATCCCCCGGCCGGTTGGAGACGCCCTGCTCCTTGGACTGCTCGTCGCGGTCGCGCCCTGGGTCGGTTTCATCGTGGCCCAGATGCGGCGCGGCAAACCCTGGTGGTCTGGCGTGCCCTCCCTGATGTGTCAGGTCTTGGGGGCCGGCATGTCGTTCAACGTGTTGCTCGCGCTGCTGAGAGCGAGGCGAAGCGGCGGCACCTTCGTGCGGACTCCGAAGTACCGCATCGTGGAGCGCGGTCAGGAGTGGCGCCACCAGGAATATGTGCGCGCGGGCGATCCGAGGACCCTGCTGGAGGCATTGCTCGGCCTGGGCGCTCTGGCGATCGTCCCTTTTGCGATCTCCGGGGACCAGATGCTTCTGGCGGTCTACGCGAGCATATTCGCGCTCGGGTTTCTGATCGTCGCCGTCCTGAGCGGACTGGAGTTCCTCCAGGTGCTGGCCTTGCGCCGACTCGGCCGTCGGGCGCTGGCCGGTATCCGCGCCGGTGCCCCGGCGGTGGTGTTGCTCGGGCTCGCCGGCGCAGTCCTGCTGCTGGCGGCGCAGATTCCAGAGCCCTTCGAGGATGGCTATGGCCACTGGCTCATCGCGGCCAACCTTGCTTCAACCGGCCAGCTCCATGACCCGCTATTCGGCATGGAGGACACATGGCTCCCGGGTTACCACGTGCTCGCGGCCGCGGTGCTGCACCTGTTCGGCCTGTGGCAGCTCGGCGCGCTGAAGGCGCTCGGCGCCTTGCTCGGCCTGGCGACGCTGGCCTGTGTCTACTGCCTCGCGCCTAGCGCCAGGCAGGGCCGGCTGGCGGTTGCCCTGCTGGCGCTCAATCCGATCTTTCTCTTCACGTCAGGGTCCGCCGTGGTCGAGCCATTGTTGACTGCGCTGCTGACCGGCGCTGGGTTGGCCGCGGTGCGCGGTCGCATGAAAGTCGCGGCCATGCTCGCGGCGCTCGCTGCCGTGACCGCGACCAAGGCCTGGATCTGGATCGTCGCAGCGGTCGCCTTTGCCTTGTTCGAAAGCCTCAGGAAGAGCTCCGCCCTGCGATCGCGTATTCCGAGCATCGCCTGGGCGACACCTGCAGTCGCATTGCTGGTTTTGCTTCAGCTTGGTTTCGCGCCTGCAAGCCACTCGCTGGCGCGGGGGACGGTCGAGGTCATGTCGGCCACGACACGCGGCAACATTCCGGCCGGGCCGCTTGCGCGGCTGCTGGAGCTGATGACCAGCTACGGGCTCGCCACGCTGCCACTCATCGCCTTTGCGCTGATCGGTGTTTTCGCCGCGGCCCGCGGCCACGCAGCGTCGATGTGGCGATTCATCTACGGTCCCGCGCTTGTTTACTTGGCCGTGATACTCGCCCTCGTCGCGACCGGCGTGTACACCGGCAGCCATCGATATCTCTACCCGGCGCTCCCTTCGCTCGCCCTCCTGGCGGCCGGCGCTCTCGATCGATATTCCACGACGGCGAGGGTGGCAACTGTCGGCGCCACGGCAATGCTTGCGATCGCCTTCATACCGGTCTTCATGAGCTTCGCCGCGGACAATGCGGGCCTGGTCGCCGCCGGCCGTGCGTCGGCCGGCAGTCCCGGGATGCTCATCACCGACTCGCCGGTGGCGGCTTTCTACAGCGGCAAGCCCCCGGCTCAGGTCGCCGGTTCGCGTGTGCTTCCCGCCGACCGTAAGGAGGCGATGGCGTGGATGCGCGCGCACAAGGTCACCGGGCTCGTGCTCGAAGACATCAGCTATTACCGGGCCAGGGCAATCTTCCCTGACCTTGTAAGGGGTCAGGCCACCCTGCCTTTTGCGTCCCTTGGCGATCAGGCCCAGTACCAGGTCGCGGGCGGGAAGCCAGTCTATGCGTACCGCCTGGGAATGGTGCAGATGGTCCGTGGGCCAGCCAGTGCGTGCATCGAATGTGCTTCCGGAAAAGGCAAGACTGCCCCTCTCGCCAGAGGTGTCGCCCTCGAGATCGGCGGCAGCCCTGTCGTGGGTGAGGGCATGGGCTTCGGAGTGCCGATAGTCCACTACCCCGACGGGTGGGTTTACTCACGGACGGCGACGACCGCCGGTGAGACGACCAAAGACCACTCGGTCTGGCGACGGACCTATCAGCTGGACGAGATGGGCGGCGACGCAGCACGCGATTACTCGTTCGTATCTGTCCCTTCACGCGGTGCGATCGAGGTGACGTACACCGTTGACGCAGCAGGCGTATCCGTCGCGGTGCGAACCATCTGGCTGGCGCCCGGCGCCACCCAGGTCGATGGCGGATGGGCCCGCCTGCGCTCCAAGAGCCTTGGCGTGGAATGGTCAGCGCCCGCGCTACCAGGCGCCGAGCTGCATGCCGGGCGCGAGCTCATCGGAACCAACTTCGACTGGGCAGGACTCGACTATCTGTTCCCTGCGAGCTTCACGGGGACGACCTATCACTTGAACATGAAGGAGGCGAGATGACAGACGTCGTGCTGGTCTATCCGCAACGCGCGCCGGCGCAGGGACGCCACTGGATCATGCCCTCACTTGGTCTCATGTACCTGAGCGCCGCGCTGCGGCAAGCCGGGTACTCGGTGCGACACATCGACCACACATTCATGGAGCGGCGCGAGGTCCTCGCTGAGATCGACCGGCTCCGCCCGGCGGTCATCGGCATCTACTGCATGATCACGATGCAGGACGAGGCGCTTTCGCTCGCCGAGCAGGTGCGCGGCAAAGCTTTGACCGTGGTCGGCGGGCCATACCCTTCGGGCGAGCCGGAAACGTTCGTGGACCAGTTCGACCTCGTCGCGGTCGGTGAGGGCGAAGAGACGATCGTCCGGATCATGGAGCACCTCGACGACCGCCGGTTCGATGAAATCGACGGCCTGGTCTTCAAGCGGGACGGTGAGATCGTCCGAGGCAGGGCGCTGGTTCGCACCAAGGACATGTCGCATCTTCCTCTGCCATATCGCGGCGACATTCCCAATGCGGAGTACATCAGCTACTGGCGCAAGCATTGGAAAGATGCGACGACTCCGCTGATGTCGACGCGCGGCTGTCCGTTCCGATGCGATTTCTGCCACAAGTCGGTGTTCGGCGATCTGTTCAGCGCAAGGCCGGTCGAGTCTGTCGTCGCCGAGCTGCGAGAGATCGCGGAGCTTGGCTACGACCACGTATGGATGTCAGACGACCTCTTCACGCTCAACTACAAGAGGACATTCGAGCTCGCGCGAGCGATCGAAGCCGCGCACCTTCCGCTCACGTGGGAATGCCTCAGCCGCGTCACGCATGTCGACCAGGCGCTTTTCGAACAGATGCGCCGCGCAGGTTGCAAGCGGATCTTTTTCGGCATCGAGTCCGGAGACGAACACGTCTTGAAGGAGATGAAAAAGGGCATCACGCCGGACCAGGCGCGCGCCGCAGTCGGGGCATGTGTGGCGGCCGGCATCAGGGCGGCCGGATTCTTCATGGTGGGCTACCTCGGCGAGACCACCGACTCGTTGATCCGCAGCATCAACTTCTCGAGCAGCCTGCCGCTGGATTACGTCAGTTACACGATCGCCTACCCGCTGCCCGGCACCGGCTTCTATGAGCGAGTGCGCGAGCGCCGCCAGCGGGGCGAGTGGCACAAGGTGCGCCACAACAGGTTGCTCTTCAACACCGACTTCTCCGAGCACAAGCTCCGAGCGGCGATTTTGAAAGGAGCGATCCAGCACCGCCTCAACCGGATGCATCTGCGTCCGGCCGCCAGGGCTTTCCAGCTCGCCACCGACCCAGTCCTACGCGCGCTCAGATAGTCGCCTGCCTGGCGGCGGTGGCGCTGGCTGCCTGTGGGGACGGTCGGCCGGCGGCGTCAGCCTCCGAATACCCCGAGTCGGGCCTCGTGCTTCTATCCCTCGGAGATGGTTCGCCGCGGGCATCAGCGTCGATTGGCACCGACCTCGTCGCGGTGATCGTGTCCGACGACGGCACGACCGCGTACGCCGCGGACAGTGCGCCCGGCGACGTCTACGCTGTTCGACTCCCCGGCCTCAGAGTGGCATGGAAGCACCACGTTGGCGGAGCACCGTTTGGGCTCCTGCTGCAAGGCGGCCGGCTCTTCGTGAGCCTGTTCAACAATGCCTCGGTGGTGGAGCTCGAGCCTGCGAGCGGCATGCAGCTCGCGAGCCATCCGGTGGCTCAAGGTCCGGCTGCGATGGCGATCGACCCAATGGGCCGCGTCGTGGTCGCATGCACGCATGGACAGGTGAGCGTCATCGGCGGCGACCAACCAAAAGCAGGTAACGGGTTCGGCGTGGCGGTCGCCGGAGGTCGTGTGTGGACGGCTGACTACGAGCGGGCCGAGCTAGTGCCGGTGGGCGATGACCACCGGGTGGGCCTTCCGCAGCCGGTGTTTCCCTTCTGGCTCGCGCCAGGAGCTCATGACACGTTGCTGATCGCCGCCGAAGGGGCGACTGAGGACAGCGACACCGGAGGAGTTTTCTCCTTCGATCCGGCGACAGGTGCCTTCAAAACATTGGCCACACCAAAGGATCCCGACCAGGTCGTGCAATCGAGCTCCACGGTCCTGGTTGCGGCACATGGCGACCGCAGCGTCATCGCGATCCGCGACGGACGCTCCTCGGCCTGGGCTCGCGGCGCCGCGGCGATCGCGCTGGCGCCCGCTCCATCGCTCGGATTGCTTGTTGTGGGGGTGAACGGACATGAGTGAGCTCTGGCGAAGCGTGAGTGAGATCTGGCCTAGCTTGTTTCGCATCACGGTCGGCCTGTACTGGCTCTATTTCGCAAGTCAGAAATGGACGGGCGTCGGTTGGATGCAAGGAATCCTGGTGACAACGGCCAAAGTCAATCCGATTCCAGGGCTGCACGAAGTGCTTACCTCCCTGGTCCTACCGAACTGGCTGCCTTTCGCATTGGCACAGGCCGCGGGCGAAACCGTAGCCGCTGTCCTGCTGATCCTCGGCCTCGGCACGCGCTGGGCGGGAATCCTTGGGTTGTTGCTCGCCGCCAACCTTGCACTGACCGTGGCGTTTGCTTCTGACCCTGGCTTCCGGTGGATGTACTACCTCGCGGTGCTGGCGAATGCCCAGGTGATCGTGTCGGGTGCTGGTCCGATTGCCATCTCGCGATTCAGATGGATTCCCGCCTTCCTGCGCTGACCGCCGCTGCGATGGCCGTCCTTGTTTTCTGTGCCTGCGCGGAGCCGGTCCGGACGGCCGGCCCATCACCCTCGCCCGTGGCCGGCGGTTGCCGCACCGGCCCGCCGGAGGCCGCGGTCCACAACCCTGACCGGCTCAAGGTGCTCGATCGCTGCAAGCACGCCGAGGGCGTGGTCGTCGATGTCGCGCTTGAAGACGACGGCGACTACCACCTCTGGTTCCGGCCGGACTCGGGCTACGAATACCTGCTCAACGCAGAGAACCACTTCCAGGCTCAGCCGGCCATGCTGGCCGAGATCACGCCCGACTGCCCGTCGTCCACCAGTCCACCGGACGCCCGCTCAGCGGCCCGATGTCCGAAGTCCAAGCTGCCTATCCCGGTCATCGGCCGGCACATCGCGGTCGATGGGCCGTGGGTGCTCGACACTGACCATGGCTGGCGAGAGATCCACCCGGTGGACTTGATCCGGATAACCTAGACGGCATGGGCATCGATGCCGAGGGCTATGGCTTTCCCGAGCATCAGCGGACTCTGAAGCGGTTGATCGACGACATCCGCGTGCTCTCGCCATCCGGCGTCGAGCGGGCGGCCGAAGGTTGGGACCGCCATGCGAGCGGTGAAGGGCTGAAGGCGCTGCACGCGGCAGAGAAGGCGGCCCTTCATGCGCTCGAGAAGGCGAACCGCGGTTCGGCTTGGGACGAGGTGCGGCGCAACCTCTTCGGCATGACGGAGTCGGGCGGCGCGCTCATCTCGTGGAAGGCAGAGCACGGCGGGATCGGGCACAAAGCCGAGAACGCCGCGTTCATGACCGCGCTTGCCCTCGTCGCCGGGGACTTGATCAGCCCGGAGCAGGCGTCGACTCTCATGCGTCCGATGGCGGAGGCGCTGCCGTGGCTGCTGCCCGAGGAGATGGAGCCCGCGCCTGAGGACGCCCGCTAGCCGCTGCGTCTAAGCGGCCGCTTAAGACCTGGCGGCCGGCACGAGGCCCGCGAGGTCCGCGTCCGGGCTGGCCAGCGACGATTCGTCAACCCGACGGCGGCTTTCGATGAGCTTGCCTCCGAGCTCGTTGGTTTTGGAATCGTTCATGGAAAGCACCGCCTCGACCAGGCCGTCCCGCAGATAAAAGACTGAGAAGTGAAGGCCCTCGCGGTCGCCGCGCCACACCGCTTTGTCCTGGCCGGATGCGTTGCCGCGGTACTCGAGACTGACGTCGTACTGGTCTGACCAGAAGTAAGGCAGCCGGTTGAAGGATCCATCACCCTCGGCGATCGCGGCGGCAATTCCCCGACCGTGCCACTTGGCGACTTCCCAGTGCTCGACGCGGATCGCACGTCCAAACACCGGGTGATGATGGAGCGCCACATCGCCTCCTACATAGACGCCTCCTGTTGCACGCAAACCACTGTCGACCACGACGCCGCTCCCTTCGATCGGCAGCCCCAAGGCCCGCGGAAGGTCGAGGTTGGGTGTGATGCCGATCGCGACGATCACGAGATCGGCGTCCTCGCGCTTTCCGTCCGACAGCGTCGCGCCCACCACTCGGCTGCCGTATGTATGCCACTTCTCGACGGTGGTCCCTGCCCGAACGTCGACGCCTTTGGAGCGGTGGATCGCGGCATACATCTCGCCAACGTCCCGCCCGAGCGCGGCGTCGAGTGGAACCGGAGCCTGCTCGACGATCAAGACCTCTTTGCCGAGCTGACGTGACGATGCGGCGACCTCTGCGCCGATGAAGCCCGCGCCGATCAGCATCACCCGCGAGGCACGCTGGAGTGCCTGGCGAAGGGCCTGGCTGTCGCGAAGCGATCGGAGGGTGAGCACGTTGTTCGCGTCCGGTATGCCCGGCAGGCGGCGCGGAGTCCCGCCCAAGCCAAGGACCAGCACGTCGAAGGGGATCTCCTCACCGGTGACGAGCCGAAGCCGGCGCTCCGACAGCGAACCGCCTGCGACCACCTGCTCGAGCCGCAGCTCGATCTTCTGGCTCTGGTAGTCAGCCTCCTCGTGCAAGAACACCTTCTGCAGCTCCACCTCGCCGCGCAGGAACTCTTTGGAGAGGTAGGGCCTGTCATAGGGTCGGTCGCGGTCGGCGCTCAGTATGGAGATGTCGCCATCGAACCCCCGTTTGCGCAGCGCGAAAGCAGCAGCATCACCCGCTCCCCCACCGCCGACGATGACCACTTTTTTCGTCATCTTGCCCTAACGATAGCCGCCTCCAGTTTGGAGTCGGACCCATCCGGACGATACCCGCCTTCCGTTTGTAGTCGGCCCCTCCGGCCAGTGCCCTTCGGGCAGTGGCCACCGCCCCATGAATGGGGATGAGTTTCCCAGTCCGTGGGGAAGGTGGAGGCCGGGCGTGTTACCGCCCGGCCTCGCGAGAGGAAGGAAGGGGTTTGCTCTTTGGAGTGGCTTAGGGAACGGACGGCGTAAGAGCGACCGGTGCGACAACCATCAAGGAGGTGTCGACTACCGGGATCG
>VBKD01000113.1:3919-9623 GCA_005888075.1 Chloroflexota bacterium | reverse complement strand
TGAGCCCGGCTGACCTGCTTTCAGCCTCCCAATCCCATCCCCATGCTCCTTTTCATCGTGTTTCTTTCACCACCCTCTCCCCAGCCCTCTCCCCTGCGGGGAGAGGGGGTTTTCGACTCCATTCCTCATACCAACCCCGCCTCCCCCAGCCACCCCTCGACGCACCACCTATAAAGAACTCTTTATGCTATAAAGCAACCTTTATGTTTCTCCAGAGCCCGCGGAAGGAGCTGCCGGACCACTTCCTCGCCTTCGCGAACGCGACGCGCTTGCGGATCCTCGAGCGCCTTGCGCGAGGGCCGGCAGGTCTACTGCTCGCTGGACGTCGAAAACATCGCGCGCTTCCGGGCGCGCCTGGATGAGCTGCTTGGCATCAAGAAGAAAATGAAAGTTCAGGAGGAGGTCGGGGTTTGAACAACAACCAAAGGGACGGTCATCGAAAAGGCAAGGTTCGCGTCGCCATCGTGGGGACGGGCAACTGCGCCTCCTCACTGGTGCAGGGCGTGCACTACTACCGCAACGCCTCGCCGAAAGACTCCGTCCCCGGTCTCATGCACGTCGACCTAGGCGGCTACCACATCAGTGACATCGAGTTCGTCGCCGCTTTCGACATCGACAAAAACAAAGTCGGCCTCGACCTCTCCGAAGCGATCTTTGCCAAGCCCAACAACACAGTGAAGTTCTCCGATGTCCCGAAGCTCGGCGTCAAGGTCAGCCGCGGCATGACCCACGACGGCATCGGCAAGTACCTCTCGGACGTTGTGAAGAAGGCGCCTGGGGAGACGTCTGACGTCGTCGGCATCTTGAGGAAGACCAAAGCCGACGTGCTCGTCAGCTACCTGCCCGTCGGCTCCGAAGAGGCGACGAAGTGGTACGTCGAACAGGCGCTCACCGCGGGTGTCGGCTTCGTGAACTGCATCCCGGTTTTCATTGCGCGCGAGCCTTACTGGCAGAAGCGTTTTCAGGACAAGAAGCTGCCGATCATCGGCGACGACATCAAGTCGCAGGTCGGCGCCACGATCATCCACCGCGTGCTGACGCGGCTGTTCCGCGATAGAGGCGTCAAGCTCGAGCGCACATACCAGCTCAACTTCGGCGGCAACACCGACTTCTTGAACATGCTGGAGCGAGAGCGTCTGATGTCCAAGAAGATTTCCAAGACCCGGTCCGTCACGTCGCAGCTCGATTACGACGTCGGCGCTGACAACGTGCACATCGGTCCGTCCGACTATGTGCCGTGGCTGAACGATCGCAAGTGGGCCTACATCCGGCTCGAGGGGCGCTCGTTTGGCGATGTTCCCCTGAACGTGGAGCTCAAGCTCGAGGTGGTCGATTCACCCAACTCGGCAGGCATCGTCATCGATGCGGTGCGCTGCGCGAAGGTGGCGCTCGACCGAGGCATCGGAGGCGCGCTGGAGGGGCCCAGCTCGTACTTCATGAAGTCGCCCCCAGTGCAGTACAGCGACAACGAAGCCAGGCGATTGGTGGAGGAGTTCATCGAAGGTGGTAAGGCGGGAAGCAATGGAGAAGTCCGGCGCTCCGCTCGCAGAAAGCCGGCGGCGGCTGCTGCCCGGCGATAGCGGTCCGGCGGGTTTCGGTTCGGCGGCGTATCGGGTCGGGGCGCGTGCCCTGCACGCGTTGCCGGCCGCGTTTCGGCATGCCGCCGCGACCCCCGGCGGGACGGCCTGGTACTGGCTGAGCGTTCAGCAGCGTCGTAACGCCATGGAGAACTACGCCGCGGCGCTCGGCCGCGACCCGTCCGATCCCGAGGTGGCGCATGTGGCCCGACGCGCGTTCCAGAACTACGGCCGCGTCCTGATGGATTTCGTGCTGTTGGGCAATCTCCCTCCGGAAGAGTTGGTCGCGCGCGTCACTTTCGACGGTCGTGAGCATGTCGATGCCGCTCTGGATCGAGGCCGGGGGGCCATCATGGCGGTCCCGCACATGGGCTCGTGGGATATGGCCGGCGCGAGCGCGGCGGCTGTGGGCTATCCCGTATACGCCGTGGCAGAGCGCTTTCCAGGCTCATTGAACGAAGCCGTCGTCCGGACCCGCGAGCGTTTTGGCTTGAACGTCATAACGCTCGGCCGTCCGGCAGTCCGCGCGATCACCGAGGCCTTGCGGCGAAATGGGGTGATAGCGCTCCTTTGCGACCTGGAGCAGGGACCTGGCGTCGAGGTGCGCTTCTTCGGACGACGCTCAGTCGTTCCGGGCGGGCCCGCGGCGCTCGCTTTGAAGACGGGCGTGCCGTTGCTCACCGCCTATCAGTACGCGACCGGCCCAAGCCGTTATCACGTTCATCTCGATCCGCCCATGACGTTGGCTGCAGGCGAGACGAAAGAGAGCGTCATGCAGCGGGTGGTGAGTCGTTTCGAAGATTTCATCAAGGAGCGCCCCGAGCAGTGGTACGCATTCCGCTCCATGTTCAAAGACTGAGTGTGGCGCTGAGTGTGGCGTTACCGTGCGTTCAAGGCAGTGCAGTCGCTTGTCGAGCGACTGCCTCATCCTTGGGCGTATGCGCTCGCCGTGATCGCCGCTCGATTCGCATGGTGGTTCTCACCGCTCGCTCGCCCGCGGCTCGAGTACAACCTGAAGACCGCGTGTCCAGAGCTGGAGGGCGACCCGGCCGCATTGCGCCGCCTGTCCTGGCTGAACTTTCGCAACCACGCCAAGGCGTATGCGGACCTCATGATGCTGCCCAGCACGGCGGTCGAGACAATGCGGCCTCGGTTGAAGGTGCAGGGCTGGGAGTACCTCGAGGAGGCGCGAGCCCGCGGCAAGGGCGTGCTGGTCGTCTCCTGTCACATGGGTTCGTACGAGGTTTGCGCCGCGATCTGGTCGGCCACCCTGGCCCCGGTCAGCTTCTTCGCGGAGGAGTTGGAGCCGAGGGAGCTCTTCGAGTGGTATCGGGACACTCGAGCGAGGCTCGGCATCAGCGTGCTGACGCTGGACCACGGCGGCATCCGCAGGGTTCTGCAGGCGCTTCGCGACCAGGAGATGGTGATCACCGCCATCGACCGCGACATCGCGGGCACCGGCCACATGATGCCGTTCTTCGGGAAGCCGGCTCCAATTCCCCTCGGGCCGGCGGCGATGGCGTTGCGCTTGGGCACGCCGCTGTTCCCGGTCTGCGTCTATCGCCTGCCCGACGATTCGTACATGGCCGAAGGCTCGCCCCTCGTCTACGCGACGTCGACCGGAAACGCGCGGGCCGACCAGATCCGCGCCACCGAGGAGTGCCTGCGTCACATCGAGGGTTTCATCCAGCGCCATCCGGAGCAGTGGCACGTGCCGCATCGCATCTGGGAGGGGTCACCATGAAAGAGAGGCGCGGGTTGCTTCGATGAGAGTTGGCCTCGTCTCTCCCTACGACTTCGCGTCGCCAGGCGGCGTCAACGACCATGTACGGCACCTGGCGCGGCAGCTTCGCAACCTTGGCCACGAGACGCGCATCTTCGCTCCCTCGAGCCGATCCGACATCGACTTCGACACCGCGCACTTTTATCGCATCGGCACGCCGATCGCGATCCCTGCCAACGAATCGGTCGCGAGGATCACGCTGAGCTTCCATCTTGCCAACCGCGTCGCCGCGATCATCGAAGAGGAGGCGTTTGACGTCCTGCATTTTCATGAGCCCCTGATGCCGGCGCTGCCGATGACGATGCTCAAGATGTCGACGACAGCGAACGTCGGCACCTTTCATGCGTTTGCGCGCTCCAACGTCGGCTACTACTACGGCCGGCCGTTGCTGCAGCCATACCTCGCCCACCTGCACAGCGCGATCGCGGTCAGCGAGCCCGCTCGGGCATTCGTGAACCGATACTTTCCCGGCTACCAGATGCGAGTGATTCCCAACGGCATCGACCTCGACGTGTACAAGCCCGGGGTGCCGCCCATCCGTCACCTGCGGGACGAAAAGATCAACATCCTTTTCGTCGGCCGCCTGGAAAAGCGAAAGGGACTGGGTGACCTTCTCCGGGCATACCGTTTCATCCAGACTCGCGTGCCGCACACGCGGCTGATCATCGTCGGCGATGGGCCGCTGCGCGGAACAATCGAGTCCTACATCGCGCGGCACAGGCTGCCCAACGTCATCATGGCCGGCTACGTGCCCGATTCAGTCAAGCCTCGCTATTTCGGCAGCGCCGACATCTTCTGCGCACCCGCCACGGGTGCGGAGAGCTTCGGCATCGTGCTCCTCGAAGCTCTGGCCTCGGGACTTCCGGTGGTCGCCACCGAGGTGCCCGGGTATATGTCGGTCCTAGAGTCCGGCCGCGACAGCATCACCGTCCAGCCACGCAACTGGCGCGAGCTAGGCGCATCGCTGGTCATCCTGGCCAGAGACGCCGACCTGCGAATGCGTATGGGCAACTACGCGCACGAGAAGGCACAGCGCTATTCGTGGGAGTCGGTCACCGCCGACATCCTCCACATTTATCGCGAGGCTTTGGATGCCTTTGCTTACAAGACGCTCGAGGTGACGAATGTTCACAACGCGGTTTGAGGCGTGGGTCCGCCAGCAGGCAGAGGCTTTGATGAAAGCCATCGGCCGCGTGCCCGTGACGCCGAACCAGGTCACCGTGGTCGGCCTGACGCTCACGTTTCTTGCCGCCGGCCTGGTCGCGTTCGGGCACTTGCGATGGGCAGGTCTGGCCTTGATCGTCGCCGGCAGCTTCGACATCCTGGACGGCGCGCTGGCGCGCTCGACTCAGGCCAGCTATCCGTACGGGGCGTTCCTCGATTCGACGCTCGACCGATATTCCGAAGGCGCGATTTACCTGGGCCTGGCGGCCTACTTCGTCACGATCGGAGGGCCGCTGCAGAGGTGGCTCGTGCTGGCGACACTCGCCGCGCTGGCAGGTTCGTTCCTCGTCAGCTATGTGCGGGCACGCGCGCAGAGCCTGGGCTTCACATGCGAAACGGGGTTGTTCGCGCGTCCTGAGCGCGTCGTCGTGACGGTGATCGGCTTGATCTTCGGCGGTTACGTCCTCTACATGGTGGTCTTCCTGCTCGCGATCGTGACCAACTACACCGCGCTGCAGCGAATCCGCGAGGTCTGGCTGCAGGGACGCGCCCAGCGCCTGGCGCGAGAAAGGGAGATCAAGGCGGCCAGGGCGGCTCACCACCAGGTTCCGTGACCGATCCGTTCGAGGGCATCGCAGGCCACAACCAGGCGCTCGACCAGCTGCGATCGCAGCTCGAAAGCGGACGCCTGGCGCACGCATACCTGTTCGTCGGAGAGGCGGGCCTGGGTAAGGCGATGGCCGCTCGAGCGCTGGCGACAGCGCTGCTTCCCGAGGCACACCTCAACCGCCATCCGGATTATTGGGAGGACGACCGGATCAAGCCGCTGTCGATCAATGAGATCCGGCTGTTGCCGGACAAGCCTCCGGAGTTTCACGAGCTCTCGCTGCAGGCATTTCTCAACCTGAAACCGGCGGTGGGCTCGCGGCGGGTCGCGCTGGTCGCCAACGTCGGTCGTTTGCGGGACCAGGACCAGGGCGTCCTGCTCAAGACCCTTGAAGAGCCGCATCCGCATCGCGTCATCATGCTCACGACGCCTAGCCTCAACCCGTTTGTGGTCCTGCCCACCGTGGTCTCGCGCTGCCAGCGCGTGTTCTTCCACCCCGTGCCGGCCCCGGAAATCGAAAAGCTGCTGGTCTTGCATGGCGTGGACGCAGCCCGGGCCAGGCTGCTGGCCGAG
>VBKD01000113.1:0-3872 GCA_005888075.1 Chloroflexota bacterium | reverse complement strand
CAGCTCGACTCGGAGCAGATGGGCTGGCGCCGCGCTGAGGGCGACGAAGAGGACCCGGCACTCTTCGCCATCGCCAGCTGGCAGATCGAGCTGCGGCGAAGGATGCTGGCCAGCAGGGGACGAGAGCAGGGTCGGTGGGCGCGGCTGCTGGAGCTCTCGTATGACACGCTCGGGTACCTTGAGCAGAACGTGAGCCCGCGTCTCGCACTCGAAACGTTTCTGCTCGAATGTCGAAAAGCTTCCTAAAGAAAGCCCTGTCGGGCTTCCGGCCCTATGTCCCGGGGGAGCAACCGCCCGATGGCGAAGGGTGGGTGAAGCTCAACACCAACGAGTCGCCGCTTCCGCCGTCGCCCAAGGTCATCGAGGCGATCAGAGCCGCGGCGGACGAATCACTCCGCCTCTATCCGAGCCCGACGGCGGCGCCGGCGAGGCAGGCCATCGCCCGTCACTTCGGGCTGGATCCGGCGCAGGTGGCGGTGGGCAACGGCGGCGACGAGCTGATCGAGATGTGTTTTCGCGCGTTCGCCGGCGCCGGCGACAGGGTCGCCTTCCCGACTCCAACCTATCCGCTCCTGGAGCCGGTCTGTCTCATGCACGAGGCGATCCCGGCACCGTTTCCCACCGACGAGGGCTGGAGCTGGTCGAGCCCTCTGGTCGACGACCCGGCCCCGTTGAAGTTCCTGGTCAATCCAAACTCGCCGACCGGCACTCTGCACAACCGCCTGACCGTCGAGCGAGCCGCCGCACGCTCGCGAGGTGTGGTCGTGCTCGACGAGGCCTATGTGGATTTCGCGCCGCAATCGCAGCTCGACCTGCTGGCCAGATGTCGGAACTTGCTGATCATTCGCACAATGTCCAAGTCATATGCGCTGGCCGGCATGCGAATCGGCTTTGCGCTCGGTGACCCGGAGCTGGTGGCGGCCCTCGACACGGTCAAGGATTCATACAACGTGGACCGGCTTGCCATCGTCGCGGCGTGCGCCGCGATCGAGGACGACCGGCACCATAGGATGATCGTTGACCACGTTGTGGCCGAGCGTGCCTGGCTGGAAAGCCGGCTGAGCGAGGTTGGTTTCGAACATTCGCCTTCGGCGGCGAACTTTGTTTTTGTCAAGCCGCCCCAGCCGGCGTCGGCCGCCGCGCTGGCGGATGCCCTTCGCGAGCGCAGGATCCTGGTCCGCCATTACGATCGTGAGCCGATCGCGGGCTGGTTCCGCATCACGGTCGGAACACGCGACCAGCACGAAAAGCTGCTAAACGCATTGAGGGAGATTCTGTGACGACACCGACGCGCGACGAGGCATGGGAGCTCGTCACCTCGACCACAAAGTCCGAGCAGCTGCGACGTCACATGCGAAGCGTGGAGGCCGCGATGCGCGCATATGCACGGCGTTTTGGCGAGGACGAAGAGCGATGGGGTGTGCTCGGCCTGATACACGACTGGGATTACGAGGCCGGGCCGACGCCTGAACAGCATCCGATGCGTGGAATCCAGATGCTGCGGGAACGGGGCTGGCCGGAGGACATCCTGGACGACATCGCCTCCCACGCCGATTACCTGGACGTTCCGCGCGATGCTCCCGCGCGCAAAGCTCTCTATGCCGTGGACGAGATGTGCGGCTTCATCATCGCTTGCGCTCTGGTCAAACCAGACAAGTCACTCGGCGCGGTCGAGCCCAGCACCGTCCGCAAGAAGATGAAGGACAAGGCCTTCGCCAGAGGTGTTCATAGGGAGGAGCTCGTCGCCGGCGCGGAAGCGCTCGGTATACCCTTCGACGAGCACGTGGAGATCGTCCGCGATGCCCTGAAGCCGATTGCACAGGAGCTTGGACTGAATCCATGAGCGCCGCCGGCAAGCCGCGGGTTCTGCTGATGCATCCCATCCTGGATCCGGGGCCGGCGATCCTCGCCGAGGCGGCGGAGGTCGTGCCTTATCCGCCCGACCGCCCGCTCGACGAGGCGAGCATCCGCCAGGCCGCCGACGGCTGCGTGGGGATTGTCAGCCAGGTCATGGACCCCATCCGAGAAGCGGTGCTCTCGACGCCAGGCCTCAAGTGCGTCAGCAACGTGGCTGTTGGTTTCGACAACATCGACGTTGCGGCGGCGACGCAGCGGAAGGTGATGGTCACCAACACGCCAGGCGTGCTCGATGACACGACAGCGGACTTCGCCTTCACCCTCTTGATGGCCGCCGCGCGCCGTGTGGTGGAGGCGGACAGCTTCACCCGCTCGGGCAAGTTCCGGGGATGGGCGATCGACATGATGCTCGGCGCGGACGTTTATGGCGCGACCCTTGGCATCATCGGCATCGGCCGGATCGGCCGCGGGGTGGCGCATCGCGCCAAAGGTTTCAACATGCGCGTCATCTACTACGACCCCCATCCCCTTCCTCCGGAAGCCCAGGATCAGCTGGGTGCCACGCCGGTGGACCTGCGGCGCCTGCTCATGGAGTCCGACTTCATCTCGATTCACGTGCCCCTGTCCCAGGACACGCATCACCTGATGAGCACGCCTCAGTTCGAGCAGATGAAAAGGACGGCGATTCTCATCAACACCTCGCGCGGACCTGTCGTCGACGAGGCGGCTCTGGTCGAAGCGCTGAAGGCGAAGAAGCTGGCCGGCGCCGCGCTGGACGTTTACGAACGTGAGCCCGCCGTGCATCCCAACCTGATCCCCATGTCCAACGTGGTGCTCGCGCCTCACATCGCCAGCGCCACGACGCGGACACGCTCCGAGATGTCGGCGATGGCCGCGCGCAACATGGCCACCGCCTTGCGTGGCGGCCGGCCGCCAAATCTCGTGAACCCCGAGGTCAAGAAATAGCGCTCGCCCTTCGGTACAAATTGCTGGCGCTGGATCTCGACGGAACGATCCTGGACCTCAGCCTGAATCTCGACCAGCGCGACGTACAGGTCGTGGGCAGCCTCGTTGGCAAGGGAGTCATGGTCGTCGCATGCACGGGCCGCCCTTTCCCAGGTGCACTCCCTTGGGTCCCCACGACCTGGCTGTCGAGGTGATCACCTACGCGCGAGAACGCGACCTGCATGTGCAGGCCTACCGCGACGACTTGCTGATCGTCGAGCGGGATCGCCCCGAGGCGCATGTTTACGCGAACCATGCCGGGATGGCGATCAACGTCGTCGGCGACCTGGACGAGGCGATGGGCCCGACGACGCCCAAGCTCGTGATCGTCTCGACGGCCGAAAAAATAGAGCCTGTGCTGGCGGACGCTCGGCGCCGTTGGAGCGGCGAGCTGAACGTCGCCACCTCGGTCCCCGAGTATCTGGAGTTCACCAGCGCGAACAGCGACAAAGCGTCAGCGCTTGCGTTTCTGTGCGAGCGGCTTGGCATCGCGCGCGAGCAGTCGGTCGCCGTGGGAGACGGTCGCAACGACGCATCGATGATCGCGTGGGCCGGCCTCGGTGTCGCGGTTGAGGGATCTCCCGCGGAGGTCATCGCCGCCGCGGCCTCTCACACCATCCCGCGGCCTGGCCACGGCGGAATGAAGAAGCTGGCCGATATGGTTCTTGCATAGGTGGCAACCCTGCTCCTCGTCCACGCGCACCCCGACGACGAGGCGATCTCGACCGGTGGAGTGATGATGAAGGCGAAAGCGGAAGGCCACCGCGTGGTCCTCGTCACGGCCACTCACGGAGAGGCCGGCGAGATTTACAACATGGACGAGGCCGCAGCTCGACCACGCCTCGGCGAAATTCGGGCGGAGGAGCTCAAGGCCGCCGGCGAGATCCTGGGCGTCGACCGCCTGGAGTTTCTCGGCTACCGCGACTCAGGCATGGTCGACACGGCGGACAACAAAGACCCGCGCTCGTTCCACCAGGCCAAGCTCGAGGAGGCGGCCGGCCGGCTCGCCA
>VBKD01000112.1 GCA_005888075.1 Chloroflexota bacterium | reverse complement strand
TTCGCGGCGGCGATTCTGGAAGTCGGAGTCGGACACCGACAAGGTGGGCGCGTATCAGACGCTGTACGAGACACTGCGGACGGTCTCACAGCTGATGGCGCCGTTCGCGCCGTTCGTCGCCGACGCCATCTTCCGCAACCTTTCGAGCGACGAGTCGGTGCACCTGAGCGATTTCCCCGAGCCGAAGGCCTATGTGGACGAGCAGGTCGAGGCCGATATGGCCCGCGCCAGGCAGGCGGTGGAGGCCGGACTCGCTGCACGCGACGCGGCGCGTCTCAAGGTGCGCCCGCCTCTCGCGAGCATCGCTCTGCCGGGCGACCCCCTGCCCGATGACATCGCGGCGATCGTGCGGGAGGAGCTGAACGTCAAAGGCGTCGTCTTCGGTGCGCCGGAGGTGAGGCTCGACACCGAGATCACCGAAGCGCTGAAGATGGAGGGCCTGGCGCGCGAGGTCGTTCGTGCCATGCAGGATCGTCGCAAGAAGATCGGGCTTAACGTCGAGGATCGCATCGACGCTCGATACGACGCTGATGGCATGCTCATGCGTGCGTTGGAAAAGCACGCGGACTACATCAAGACTGAGACTCTGTCCGTCACCCTCGCCCGCGGGCGTGAAGACGGCTTCGACGGCGAGCAGATGATGCTCGAAGGAGAGCAGATCTGGATCGGCATCAAGCGGCACTAAACCCGGCCCGCATTGTTTTCGTGGCCGTGGCGCTGGTCGTGTTCGTCCTCGATCGGGTCACGAAGAGCCTGGTCGTCGCGCAGGTGCCCTACGGCACCGAGGTCTCGGTCGTCGGCCGCGTCGTGGGCATCACCAACGTGCACAACTCCGGCGCCGCGTTTGGCGTCGCCCCCGCGGGCGCCAGCCTGTTTCTGATCGCCTCCATCCTGGTGGCGATAGGCCTGGTCGTCTACATAGTGCGCACGCCGGGCAGCGTCTGGACCGATGCGGTGCTGGGTCTGATCATGGGCGGGACCCTGGGCAACGGCTACGACCGGATCGTCAACGGCACGGTGACGGACTTCATCAACTTCCACTTCTGGCCGGTGTTCAACGTCGCGGACTCGGCGATCTCCGTCGGCGTGGTGCTGCTGGTCGCCGGATACCTCGTGCGAAAGAATCCCTGAGAAACCGCCTCATCGCCTCCGCCGCGTCGCCGCGGCTGGACCGCTTCCTGGCCGAGCACGCAGACGACCTGAGCCGCTCGGCGGCGGCACGGTTGATCAAGAGCCACCTGGTCCATCTCAACGGTCACCCCGCCGACCCTGCCGATCGGGTGGCGGTCGGGGATGTCGTGGACTTCGAGATACCCGAGGCGTACGTCGTTGAAGCCGGCGCGGAGGCGATCCCGCTGGAGGTCCTCTACGAGGACGATGACATCGCCGTCATCAACAAGCCCGCCGGGATGGTGGTCCATCCCGCTCCCGGCCACCACACCGGAACCCTGGTCCATGCTCTCCTCGGCCGCGGTGGAGCGTGGTCGGTGATCGGCGGCGCGGCAAGGCCGGGCATCGTGCACCGCCTCGACAAGGGGACCTCGGGGCTGATCGTCGTCGCACGCAACGATGTGAGCCACCGAGCTCTTTCGGCGCAGCTCAAGGACCGCACGTTGAGCCGTTCATACCTCGCGATCGTTCGCGGTCGCGTGAAGGCGGACGCCGGGGAGCTCGAGGGGCCGATCGGCCGCCATCCGGTTCAGCGGAAGCGAATGGCCGTCGTGGCCGGCGGACGCTTCGCCAGGACGCGCTACGAAGTCGTCGAAAGGAGGCGAACCCATACTCTTTTGCGCTGTGACCTCGACACGGGCCGCACGCATCAGATCAGGGTTCACCTCGCCGCATTCGGCCACCCGGTGGCCGGCGATGCCGAGTATGGAAGTCGTGACGCGGGACTCGAGCGCCCGATGCTGCACGCGTGGCGGCTGCGGCTGCGACATCCACGCACTGGCATCGACTTGAGCTTCGAGGCCACGCCCCCCGCGGACTTCAACGCGTTCTGGGACTCGGTCGCCCGATGAAGAAGGGACTGCTGATCGTCATCTCGGGTCCGTCCGCGGTCGGCAAAGACACCATCCTGCGGCGCCTGCTGGAGATGGACCCGAAGCTCCGCTACTCGGTTTCAGCCACGACGCGCCCGCCGCGACCAGGTGAGATCGATGGGGCCAACTACACGTTTGTCACGCGAGAGCAGTTTCAACGGCTCGTCGAAGAAGGATCGTTTCTCGAGCACGCCGAGTACGCGGGCAACCTGTACGGCACGCTTGGCGACCGAGTTGCCCAGGCCCGTGAAGCGGGTTACGACATCGTCTTGAAGATCGATGTTCAGGGCGCAGAGCAGGTGAGACAGAAAATTCCCGACGGGGTGTTCATCTTCGTCGTTCCGCCGTCCATGCAGGAGCTGGAGCGGCGCCAGACGATGCGCGACAGCGAAGCCGCCGAAGCTCGAGCCGCGCGTCGCAAGATTGCCGAGCAGGAGATGGCTTACTCAAAGCACTTCGACCACATCGTGGTCAACGACGATGTCGACCGCGCGGCCGAGGAGATGTTCAAGATCATCCAGAACGCGCGCGAGCGGCAAACTTAGCAACCATGCCGCTGGATTTGGCCCCTGTGCCGGAGGAGCTGCGCGGGCTGCGCATCGCCGTGCTGGTCAGCGGCGGCATAGCCGCTTACAAGATCGTCGACCTGGCCTCGGCCCTGACGCAGGCGGGATGCGAGGTTCGGGTGGCGATGACCCCGTCGGCAACCCGATTCGTCGGCCCGCCCTCCTTCCAGGGCGTGACAGGCAACCCGGTGCTGACCGGCCTTTGGCCTGTCGACGGCTCGCCCGAACCGCACGTCGCGCTTGGTGACTGGGCCCAGCTCATCGTGGTCGCGCCCGCGACCGCCAACGTGATCGGCCGCATCGCGACCGGCCGCTCGGACGACATCGTGACGGCGATAGTGCTCGCGGCGCGATGTCCGGTCGTCGTTGCACCGGCGATGAACGACGCCATGTGGTCCAAGCGCGCCGTCCAGGAGAACGTCGAGGCGCTGCGCGACCGGGGTGTGAGCATCGTCGAGCCGGAGTCGGGGCATCTCGCGAGCGGGCACGTGGGTGCCGGGCGCCTGGCCGCCGCGTCGCAGCTCCTCAAGGCGATGGTCGAGGCTGTTCAGTCGCGTTACGACCTCGCCGGCAGGCGGGTGGTGGTGACCGCGGGAGGCACGCGCGAGCCGATCGATCCCGTCCGCTTCATCAGCAACTACTCGAGTGGCAAGATGGGCTTCGCCTTGGCAGCCGCGGCGGCCGATCGAGGTGCGCATGTCACGCTGGTCACGACGGCGTCGCACCCGGCACACCGCGGCGTCGACGTACATCCGGTCGAGACCGCCCAGGAGATGCTGGACGCCCTCGGGGAGCAGTTGAAAGGCGCCGACGTCCTGGTGATGGCGGCCGCGGTCGGTGATTTTCGCCCGGCCAGAACGGCCACGAAAAAGATCCGTCGCGAAGAGACGCCCCGTTTCACGCTCGAGCTCGAGCCGATCCCGGACATCCTCGCGTCGATCAGGAGCGACAAGGAGCTGGCCGGGGTGTTTCGAGTTGGGTTCGCCGCGGAAGACTCGGAGCTCGATGCCAAAGCCGTCGAAAAGATGAAGCGAAAGGGACTGCACGCCATCGTCGCCAACGACATCTCGCGCCGGGACATTGGTTTCGGGAGCGACGACAACGCGGGCGTGATGCTGTTCGCGGACGGGTCCCGACACGAGCTCGAGAAGATGACCAAGCGGGAAATGGCCGACAGGATCCTGGACCTTGTGCTCCCCAAGCTGAGTGGGGAGAAGGGCGCGGAAAGCTAGGTTGCTCTATGCCGAGGTCGCGGTCGAGGCGGCGCGAAGCCTCGGCCGGGAGACATACACGTACGCCGTGCCTGAAGGGCTGGATGTCGTCCCCGGCCATCGCGTGACGGTGCCGTTCGGACGCAGGAGCACCTACGGGTTCGTCGTCTCGCTCACCACCGAAGATCCCGGCGTCGAGACCAAGCCGCTGGCGACCGCGGGCAGCGAGCCCCTCCTCCTGCCGCACCAGGTGGAGCTGGCGCGCCTGGTTGCGGATCACTACTGGGTGCCGCTCGTCGAGTGCATCCGCGCCATGCTCCCGCCGCGCATTCGTGCGACGGGGTCGACGGGCGCCGGGGTGTCAAGCAGGCAACGGCGCCACACGCGCCTGGTCGAGCTGGCCACCGGTCCAGCACCGCCGGCACAGCCGACAGAGCTCACCGAGCAGCAGGCCGCCGCTCTCGAGGTCATCCATAACAACCCCGTGACGCTTCTCCACGGCGTCATCGCGAGCGGCAAGACCGAGGTGTATCTGGCGGCGGCGGAAGAGGCGCTCGCGGAGGGCCTGCGCGTCCTCCTCCTGGTGCCGGATATCTCTCTGACCCCGCAGCTCGTTCAGCGCGTGCGGGCCCGGTTGAACGCTCCGATCGCTGTGCTGCACAGCCAGCTGACCGAGCTCGAGCGGGCCCAGCAGTGGTGGCGGACCCGGCGAGGCGAGGCGCAGGTCGTGCTGGGCAGCCGTTCGGCGGTTTTCGCGCCGATTCCGCGGCTTG
>VBKD01000259.1 GCA_005888075.1 Chloroflexota bacterium | reverse complement strand
CGAGCGCTACTGCGAGCGCGCCGCGGGCGCACTCGGTGACCTGATCGCCTATGCCTGCACCATCAACGAACCGGAGGGGCTCGGCGAAGGCGGCTTCGTGCTCGGGGTCAATCCGCCCGGGCGCACGGGTGACATCGATGGCATGTGGCGGGCCGCCGGCAACGTGCTCGAGGCGCACCGGCGCGGCGGGGCCGCCATCCGCGCCCAGGCCCATGTCCCGACCGGTGTCACGCTGGCGCTGCCGGATTTGCAGTACGAGGATGGGGCGACACCGGGTGACCATCCGGTCGAGCTCAACGCGCGCGTCAGCGAACGCTTCTTCGAGCTGGCCCGCGACGACGATTTCGTTGGCGTGCAGACCTATACGCGCAACCGCTTCGGACCGGAGGGCCCGCGCGGGCCGCACGTCGAGTGGGGCAAAGGCCTTGCGCACGAAACAGCGCAGACGACCCAGCTCGGTCAGGAGGTGTACCCGCAGGCCCTGGCCAACACCATCCGGCAGGCCTGGCAGCGAACCGGCGGCACCCCGATCCTGGTGACGGAGAGCGGGATCGCGACGGCGTTCGATGAGAAACGCGTCGGATATGTCGAGGCCGCGATGCGCGAGGTGCTGGCCTGTCTTGCGGCGGGCATCGAGGTACGGAGTTATCTCTACTGGAGCTTCCTGGACAACTTCGAATGGTCACTCGGCTACGGCCCGACGTTCGGAATGGTCGCCGTCGATCGTCAGACCTTCGCGCGCCATCCGAAACCCAGCGCCCACTGGTTCGGCGAGGTCGCACGCGCTCGGGCGCTTCCCGACCCGCAATAACTGTTACCCTGCCGCTGGTTGATGCGTTCCACCAGGGTGAGCCGCTCGGGCCGTCGGTTGATTCAGCTCTCGGTGTCTACCGCGCTGCTGGAAACGGTCGCGGCGGCCAACCTGACCCTGACCTATCTGCTCTACGTGGCCGAACAGCCGGGGAGTAACGTCGCCGGGTTCGTGCCGATCATGGCGATCGGCGCCGTTCCGTTCCTGGTCACGGCCGGTCCATCATCACCGGGTTTGGATTGCCGTTCATGATCCTCGGCGGGCTGTGGTCCGGTCTTGCGGCCGCGTTGCTCGGACTCGAGCAAGGCTCAGCGGCGGGTTTCGCGATAACGCTCTACCAGTTCACCTTCCTCGCCGCGGTCTTCGTCGACACGGTCACGCTGGTCGTCGCGCTTCGGACACGCGCGGCTCCGCAGGCATAGTGCCGGGTCCCGCATGACGACTCCCCGAGCCCGAACGCGATCGCTGGGCTAGTTGCCCAAGGTGTCGCGCACCCGCCGACCATCGCACGACCAGGTCCCTTGGAGCGTGACGTCTCCCCGATCTCGTAAGGGATTGTCCGCAAGCGCGACCAGGCGCGCCGTGACCGAACCTTGCGCCGTTCCTTCCTGGCTGAATC
>VBKD01000179.1 GCA_005888075.1 Chloroflexota bacterium | reverse complement strand
GGCGTGCCACCTTTCTTGTGGTCGACGACCCGCTGCTGCGTCCATCGAAGGAACTTGACAGCTTCGTCGCGGTATCCGAGGGCTAGCAGCGCATACACAGAAAAGCTGGCGTCGCGGAGCCAGGTGTAGCGGTAGTCCCAGTTTCGCTCGCCCCCGACGAGCTCCGGCAGCCCGGTGGTCAGGGCCGCGACCGGCGCTCCCGTCGGGGCATAGGTGAGCATTCGCAACGTCATCGCTGAGCGCTGGACCACGTCTCGCCAGCGGCCTTCGTAAGTGGACCGGCGAAGCCACTGGCTCCAGTCATCGATCGTGTTCTGGCGGAGCCGTTCGACCTCCTCCCTTTCGATGCCCGCCGCAGAGCCTTCAGGCGAAAAATCGAGGATGACGCCCGCCTCTTCGCCTTCGTGCAGCACGAACTCGGCATGAACGTCGGTGCCCGCCGCGGTCAGCGGCATCGTCGCATTCAGGTTCATGCTGGTGCTGCCGGCGGTGAAGGTGGCGCCATGCTGCCCCATCTTCAGGTCGTGCGTTTGCCGCCCATAGTCGAACCGCGGTGCGCACTCGAGGCGGAATTTCATGTCGCCTCGGACCGACCGGATCACTCGCACGATGCGATGCCGGGCCGTCACCTTTTCGGGTTCGTGGATGGGCATGAAATCTTCGACCTCCCCGACGCCCGCCTCGGTCATGAAGCGCGTGACGAGGATCGCGGAATCCGGGAGATAGAGCTGCCGCACCACAGACCCAGGGTCTTCCGGTGTGATCTGGAAGTGGCCGCCCTTCTCGTAGTCGAGCAGCGACGCAAAGACGCTTGGCGAGTCAAAACGTGGGCAGCAGAACCAGTCGATGGTGCCGCCCTCCGTGATGAGCGCAGCCGTTTGCAGGTCACCGATCACTCCATGGGTTTCGATCGGCGGATAGCGCCGGCGGCGGGGACGGACCTCGGTCGGAGCCTCGACAGTCTGTGTAGCCATCGCGCTTTGGTTGCCTCCTCTGACTCGTGCTACGGGTTACACGAAACATCTTTGAGGTAGGCGACCCTCCGCGCTCGGCGCCGCGACTGTGCCTCTTACAGATTCGTAGACATTTACAGAGTCGCGATCTCACCGCCAATCTCAACAACAGGCACGGATCAGCGCGCAGCTTCGAAAGTTACTGAAACACCGCCTGTCGAGATCCTCGTCTAACTGAGCCCAAGCATCGCCGATGCCCGGTATGTGACCCACGGACAATCCAGTGGTAGGAGACCATGCCCACTCAGCAACGAACGACCGGCGCCCGATCGCGGGCGAGCAGTAGGCGCAAACGGACTCGAGCCGCGCCGCGGCGAAAGCGGGCAAGTGCCGATCAACGCGGGGAATTCGAGCTGGCGGTTACAGTCGTGCGCCTGGGCGTGGGTGCTGTCGGCCTCGGCTCTGATGAGGCGGTTCGGCGTCTGCGCGCCATCCAGCGTGACACTGAGCCGGCATCGCGGCCAGACATCGGAAAGCCAAAAGCCGGCCCCTTGGGCCTCAGCGACCTAGCCGTAGGAGTGGCCATCGAGTCCGCGGAGGTGGTCGCCCGCCTGGTTTCAACTTCCGCCAGGGGCGGGCGTCGCGTCGCGGCCCGGGCAGACCGGTTGAGAGGTTTGCCCTTCGTGGGCGCCTTGCAGAGGTTGTCGGCGAGGGGACGCGAGGAACAGGTCCTTGGCCGACGTATCGTCGAGCGTTTGATCCGAGACACAGCGGTCAGCTCGGTCGCCGACATCGCCCAGTTCACGGTCAAGGAAGTCACCCACAGTCCCGAGGTGGCGGCGCTGGTGAAGACGCAGAGTGCCGGCATCGCGACGGACGCGATCCTGGAGGTTCGCGCGAACAGTGAGCAAGCGGATGATCGCCTCGAGCGCCGAGTCCGGTCGTGGCTCCATCTTCGCGGGTCGAACGGCTCAGTCCAACCCGGTCCCTGAACCAAGTCCGGCCACGGCTGTTGCTGCCGGCTTCGTCAGCCGGGCGCTTGCCATGGCCATCGACTTGCTTGTGATCACCGCGATTGTCCTGGGCGGCACCTTCTTGACCGAACTCGTTAGCGCGGTGCTGCCGAGGTGGGTCTGGTTGAACGCTGCGATTGCAGCTGTCGTGGGAGCGGTGGTCTCGTTCGTGCCGCTGTTCTACTTCTCGGTTGCAGTGGCGATCACAGGCCGCACGGTGGGAAAAGCCCTGATGGGAATTCGGGTCCTGGGTCTGGACGGCCGCCCGTTGCCTGCCGGGCGCTCGTTGGTGCGAACCATCGCCTATGTCTTTTCCTTGTTGCCTCTGTTCGCAGGGTTCTTGTGGGTGTTGGTGGATCGTGATCGCCGCGGCTGGCATGACCACATCGCGCGCTCGCGCGTGGTGCACGAGCCGCGCGCGAGCCGCGTGTAATCGATGCCCGAGCGTTCAGCGATGCAAGACATCGCCGAGGGCTTCGTGGAGAGGAGCGTGCCAAAGAGGCCAAGTAGCCTTCCGATTGAGATCGTTGAGGGTCTGCTGCTCGCCATCGTGGCAGTGACCACCGCCTGGAGTGGTTACCAAGCGACACTATTGGACACAAGGGCCATCACCGACTACGGCACGTCATCCAAGCTGCGCATTGCGTCACAGGGCGCGCAGACAACTGCCGGACAGCAAATGCTCTACGACTCCACCACTTTCGACGCCTGGCTTGTTGCCGCCCAGGGCAACAACACAGACCTGGCGAACTTCCTGGAGCGCAGATTTAGGCCAGAGTACAAGGTGCCGTTCGATGCGTGGCTTGCGACCGACCCGCTGCACGATCCAAGCGCTCCGCCTGGCCCGGCGTTCATGCCGCAGTACACAAACGCAAAAGCGTCAGAGGCTGCGCAGCTGGACAAAGAGGCAAATCACGCATTTGACGCCGGCAACAGCTCACGCGGCACGGGTGATGAGTACGTGCGCATTACTGTGCTGCTCGCGATGGTGTTGTTTCTCACTGCCATCGGTCCACGTTTCAACTCCCGAAGCGTCCGGCTCGCGGTCTTGGCCCTCGGGGTGATGGTGCTCGCCTTCAGCATCTTCGAGCTGGTAACTGTTGCCATCTGATGAGGTCCGCCCTTGCCCTCAGCGAGGGTAGCCGATACGGGATCGTACTCATCCTTCTTTTCGGCGCGGTCGTCGTGACGATTGTCTGGCCGGGGGGGACACTCGGCGCGCTGGTCACAACGGGACTCCAGGGCGCGAGCGTGCTCGTCGCGATCGGCGGTCGCGCGACCGGAGGCGTTCGTCAGTTGCTCCTCCTGGTTCTGGTAGTGGCTTCGATCGCTGTGGCAGCCCTGGCGAGCGGATCGGTCGAGAGCGGGATCCGCGACTTCCTGAACGCGGCAGTGATCGTGGCGCTCCCCGCGATCATCGTGGTCCGTTTTCGCCGAGTTCTGTTCGTGAACGTTCAGACAGTGCTTGGCGCAATCTGCATATACCTGGTCATCGGCATGTTCTACGCCAGCGTTGACGCCGGGCTGAGCAATCTATCAGGCCGGCCGTTTTTTGCCCAAGCATCAACCGCCACAAACTCCCAGTACACGTACTTCAGCTTTATCACGCTGGCCACGGTGGGCTACGGAGACCTGACTCCTGGATCTGGAGTCGCGCAAGCACTCGCGGTCACCGAAGCCCTCACAGGCCAGCTTTACCTGGTGACGGTGATCGCGCTGCTGGTCGGCAGCTTCGGTCGCGCCCGACAGCGACCTCCAGGAGGCGGCACCTCAGGCGACCCGTAGGCGTGGTTCAAATTCCTGTCCATACAGCGGCCGGCAAGCCGTGCCCAACTTGAAACGGACGCGGAAGCTTGATAGGGCATTCATGACGGTCAGGGAGCGGCTCGCGGCAGGCAGGGCGGCGCGCAAGCGTGCGCCGCTTGACGTCCACGGCGGCTGGCAACCGGCTCGGGACCGGCCGGACCCGATCGGCCTGCTCGAGAAGCAGGCCGAGACGAGGGTTCCCGAGCTGGTACCGATCCGTTACGGCCGCATGCTCACGTCGCCGTTCGCCTTCTATCGTGGTGCGGCCGCGATCATGGCGAGCGATCTCGCGGGTACACCTGACTCTGGGCTTCGGGCGCAGCTGTGCGGCGACGCGCACGTGAGCAACTTCGGCGGCTTCGCGTCGGCGGAACGCAACCTGGTATTCGATATCAACGATTTCGATGAAACGTTGCCGGGCCCGTGGGAGTGGGACCTCAAGCGTCTCGCAGCAAGCCTCGAAATCGCGGGTCGTGACTACGGCCTGTCGAAAAAGAAGCGCCGCAAGATCGTGCGCTCGGTAGTGAATGAGTATCAGTCGGCGATGCACGATTTTGCGGGCCACGGCCACCTGGAGGTCTGGTATGAGCAGCTGGATCTCGAGCGCATCCAGCAGCGCTGGAGCCAACAGCTCAGCGGTGTCCGGCGCAGGACCCTCGCGTCAGCCCCCGCCCGAGCGAAGGACAACCAACGCGCCCTCGAGAAGCTGACTCGCCGCGAGGTCGACGGCAAGATCCGCTTCGCCGGTACCCCACCGCTCGTGGAGAGAACCTCCGACCTCGTTGCGGAGAGGCAAGCCCAGCGTCTGGACCGGGAGATGCAACGTTATCTGGACGCTTACAGCGAGAGCCTGACCGACGACCGCCGCGCCATCCTGGGCAGGTTCACCTACAGCGACCTCGCGCGGAAGGTGGTCGGGGTGGGCAGCGTCGGTACACGCACCAACATCGTGCTGATGGTGGGCCGCGACGACACAGACCCACTTGTGCTCCAGGTCAAGGAGGCCAATGAGTCGGTACTGGAGCCCTACCTCGGCAGGAGCACGTACCGGCAGCACGGCCGCCGTGTGGTCGAGGGACAGCGGCTGATCCAGGCATCGCAGGACGTTTTTCTCGGTTGGGTTCGTGGTCGCGGGATAGACGGCCTGATCCACGATTACTACGTCCGTCAGCTGTGGGACTGGAAGGTCTCACCCGAGCTCGAAGGCATGAAACCGGGCGATTTCCGCGCGCTCGGCCAAGCCTGCGGCTGGACCCTCGCGCGCGCTCACGCCCGGACCGGGGACAGAGTCGCCATCTCCGGCTATCTCGACGGGGGGCGAGGCTTCTCCGACGCGATAGATGAGTTCGCCCTTGCGTATGCAGATCAGAACGAACGCGACCACATGGCGTTGCTGGAAGCTGTCGAAAGGGGCCGGATCACCGCTCGGGCCGGGATCTGATGCGGGACATGAGACTGCTGGTGCTTGGCGCCGGACCGGCCGGCATCGCCGCGGCTCTCCAGGCTCGGGAGCTAGGCGCAGAGGTAACGCTGCTGGAAGCCGGCCAGGCGGGCGGGACCAGCCTGAATCGAGGTCCGGCACCCGTGCGCACGCTGGCACGGGCAGCACGCTTGATGCGGGACACGTCGTCCTGGGGCCTCTTCGGCCTGGAAGGCGATCCTCCGACCCCCAATTTGCGTTCGGTCCTGGCCAACGGTGCCCGCGTGGCCCGGTATGCCCACGAAAAAAAGAACCTGGCCGGCCGCCTCCGCGGCCACGGGATCGACCTCGTCGATGAGCTCGGCGAGGTTGGGTTTATTGAGCCCCACACCGTTCGCGCGCGGGATGGCCGGACGTGGCATGGAGATCGTGTCATCGTTGCGGTCGGGGGCGTCCCGGCCCGCCTGTCAATCCCCGGCGCTGACATGGCCTTGACCTATGGCGACATCCGCTCCCTCACCGAGCTTCCCGCGCGGGCTGCCGTCGTTGGAGGTGCCGATACCGGGTGCCAGATCACCTCCATCCTTGCCGACTTCGGTGTTGCGGTCCACCTGTTCGAGGCCGGCTCCAGCCTCATCCCTTCGGCCGATTCAAGCGTCTCGACCGATCTCCGCAACGCGTTTGACCGCAGAGGGATCGAGGTACACACGGAGAGCCTGGTCGAGGAGTTACGGCGCGAAGGGCCGGGAATCATCGTCCGCTACACCACGGGGGAAGTTGAGTCACGCGCCGACGTCGACGCTGTCTTCTTCGCGGTCGGGTGGCCGGCCAACCTCAACGAGCTTGGGCTCGAAGCAGCAGGCGTGATGACGGAGCGCCGGGCGATTCCGGTCGACGCCTACCTACGCACGAACATAGAGCACATCTTTGCCGTCGGAGATGTGAACGGCCGCTCCATGCTGGTGCAAACAGCTCGCATGGAGGGTCGCCTGGCCGCGCAAAACGCTGTCTCAGGACCGACCCGACAGGCGGCCTACGATGTCGTCCCGAGCGCCAGCTTCACCGATCCGGAATACGGCGGTGTGGGCCTCACTGAGCGAGAGGCGGCCGCAAACAACGACATCGTCGTCGGCGTGGCTCGCTACGACGATCTGCTCCGCCCCGTAGCCGATGGACGCTCCGAGGGCTTCTGCAAGCTGATCGTCGACCGGCCCACGCACATGGTTCTTGGAGCGCACGTGATCGGCGACTACTCGGCGGAGATCGTCCAGATGGTGGCTGCATGCATGGCCGCCCAGATGCCTATCGAGCAGATGGCCGAGCTCCAGCTGGCCTATCCCACGTTCACCGAAGGTGTCACGATGGCTGCCCAAAAGGTCTGCCGAACCATTGGCATCGGGCCCTTCCCCGAAGTCTGGAGCCACCTCGGCCCCGACGACTGAGGCATTTCGTTCCCCGTTTAACTGCCCGCCGTGGCCGGGATTTTTCGTGGCCAATGCACAGCAAGCGCGTAGAGGATCACGATGTCGACGGTGAGAATGAACAGCGACCACCACGGATAGGTGGCGATCGCGAACATGAGGTTGAGCGCGTTCAGGCTGACGATCCCGATGCCGAACCAACGGGCCCACGAACGACCCGCGATGATCCCGGATCCAGCCGCGAGCAGCAGTACGCCCAGCACGATCCAGACCACCGCCCAGGTCGCCAGGGGGCCGAAGACGGGCGCACCCGTGAAGAAGGTCGCCCGGAACAGGGCGATGAAGCCTTCGATTATGCCCCACAGTCCCGTGAAAATGATGATCGTCGAGGCGAACACCAACCACCCAGATTGTTCGGCCTCAGTCACTATAGCCTCGGAGTAATAAGGCTCTCCAGCTCCACCGGTTCGTCTTTCAATAGTGGACATCTATTGATTACCTCCTGTCTTGAGTCGTGCAACCAAGGGATAAAGCCCACCCTACCCGGGCTGATTGCGAAAACACCCGCGAGTGCGGGTCACCCTCGACATTTGGTTGAACCTCGAGCCGGCTGACCTCGCAGCTATCCGGTCAGGACTCGTCGTCCTCCTCCTCGCCCTCGTCGTCGGTCTCGATTCCAAGGCCGATCGCAACCTCGGGGGCGGCGGCGATGATGCGTGCGACGCCAACCGTAGGCGCCAGGGCAACGAGAACACCGACCATCTCCTCGGCCGTGACGCCCGCCTCTTGAGCGGTCGTGATGTGCCAGATATACGAGGCCGGCGCGGCATCGATCGAGACGAGAGCCGCGAGCTTCACCAGCGACCACGTGTGCGGATCGAGCCCTGATCGCTCGATGTTCGACTCCTGCACTCGAAGCAGGTCCTGGATCATGTTGTCGCTTGTCGCGAGTGCCCGGAGCGTCGTTCTAACGTCGGAAATTCCCTGTGTCATAAGCACCTCCCTGGTTCTTGCCGTCGAACCAAATGTGTGTCCACAACGCTGACAACGTCCGTCTGCAGAGCTCCTGCCTCGACAAAAGCCTCAAGACGCTTACCGGCCTGCGGTAGTCAGCGCATCGGAAGGTCATGTCTAACAGCATGTCCATACCCGACTGGTCCGGCGCCGCACCAAGGCCATGAGGGGGCGACGCTCGACATGTGAACGGCGTGTCCGCCACTCACTTCCGCTGACAAAGCCTGAACCAAGGAGGAGAGGTCAAGTGCAACAACAGACGCATCCGGGCGGAGTGCCCTCGACGACCCCTTATAGCGGCTGGGTGGAGTTCGCCGGCGTCGTGACGATCATCACGGGCGCATTCAACCTGTTCGATGGTCTCGTGGCTTTTTACCGTGCGTCCTACTTTCGGAGTGTCTTTGTGTATGGCGACCTCCGCTTCTGGGCAGGGGTGTTCGTGGTGTTCGGCGTGCTCCAGCTTCTCGCTGGTTTTGCGATCCTCGGTCGCCAGGGATGGGGTCGCTGGTTTGCGATGGCAACGGTCGTGGTCAATGCTTTTGCGCAGCTTTTCGTGATCGGTTCGAACCCGTTCTGGTCGAGCATCATCATCCTGTACGACTTCGCGATCATCTACGCGCTGACCGTGCACTGGAGTCCGCGTCCGGCCGCCGCCTGAAGTGGGGGACCACCGCCGTGGCCTCAGCCTTCGGCGGTGGTCTTGCTAGCCGCCTTCGAGGAGACCTTTCTTGGCCAGCTCGAATTCTGCCTGCGTCACGGCGCCTGAATCGAGCAGCGTCTTTAGCTCGGCCAGCGCCTTGATCCTCTCGGTTTGGCTGGCGGGGGCGCCTGGCGCGGCTGCGGGCGCTTGGGTTTGTGGCTGTGGCGAGGCATTTGGGGCGGGTGTCGACGTTTCAGCTTGCGGACCGGCCTGCTTAGAGGCGGTTTTGCCTACTTTGTATCCCATGCCGCCCACAGCGGCGGCCCGCAGGATTGGGCGGCGTCTGATCGCCATGGGGCCTCCTTTCGGGGTGCATAACGCATGACGGCACAAGTCCCAAACTATGCCCCCGCCGGCAGCGCTCCGTGTTCACGGATGCCGCCGCTCGACACGACGTTCGACGCCACGCGAGCACATTCATCCCGTTCAGCATTTCGTCGATGAGGCGATGAGGCGCACACCGGTGCGTCACGAGTGTCCCCGCATAGTGCTGGGAGTGAGGGAGCCGAACGCCGCGGGCGACGCCACCATCGAGGTGCTCGTAATCCGGCTCGATAAACCGGATCGCGCGCACAGCCTGATGTCGGAGCTGGGATCGCTCCATCAACGTGAGGTCATACGCGTCGTCGACGCGCTGGTGATCAACAGGGAGCCCGGTCAAACGATCAATGCCAGCGCCGAAACTCAACTCGCACCGGATGACGCGGAACAGTTTCGTCAGCTGATGCACGATGCGATTGGGTTCCAACCTGACAAAGGAGGTCCGGGGCCAGATCTGAACTGGCGGGGAGCGTCGGTGCTGCTCGGTCCGACGGACGTCAGGTTCATCGCGGACTCTCTGGCGCCGGGGCGGACCGCCCTGGCGGTTGTCTTCGAACATCGTTGGTCACGCGAGCTCGGGCGCCTCATGCATGAAGGCGGCGTGACACTGCTCGAGGACGATGTCCTCACCCCCGAGCTTCTCGCCTCCGGCCATTGGAGCCCAGGATGAGATCGTGGGCTTTCCGCGCCATCGGCTTCACTGCGGCCACGGTCGCCTTAGTCGCCGCTAACGCGTTCGCCGCCTCGCTCGCCGCGCCTGCGCCTTCGTCCTCGTCATCGGCGGCGACGCCCGCATCCTCGCCTGGGGCCGCGTCTTCGCCGTCACCCGCACCACCGCCGTCGCCATCGCCGCAAGCCTCAGGCGGAACCGGCCAATGGGTCGTCAACGGCGCCACCGTCAAACTCGGCGGGTCGCTCGCCGGTTCGGTCGATGCAAGCGGGAACAGGTTCAGCCTCAGCGCCGCCGGATCGCGTGGGAATTGGAATGCCAAATTCGCAGTGCAGGGCGATAGTCCCATCACGATGCAGGGTGCCGCTACCGGACCTGGCCCGGTGATTGACGCAACAGTCCTGGCCTTTGGGGTTCCGGTCAGCATCAAGGGAACGCCGGGCACAGACCTTTCCGTCAGTCTCGGACTGTCGCGCCGGTCTTCCACGAACCTCCTTGACGACGCCAAAACTGTGGCGGCGGTCGATGGTCCTCTGGCTGCCGCCGAGACTCCGCAGCAGGTCTTGGCGCGCCTCGGGCTCGAATGGCTGCGCGGCCTGGTTGGGTTCACGATTGTGGGTTGGTTGCTGCTCCTCGTCGCGCCCGGGCTGAAGCGCCGCGCGCTCGACGCCATCAACTCGTTGCCTTTCAGCCGCCTCGGCGTTGGAGCGATCCTCGCTCTCGACATTCCGCTCGCAGCCTTGGTCTTCATCGCGATCGGACTTCCGCTCGGACTCTGGTGGCTCGGCCTACTTGGCCTTCTGGTGTTCCTGGCGCTGGCTGTAGCCGGGTTCGCGTATGCGGGCTTCCAGCTGGGCAGGCTCCCCTTCGATCGGCTGGGTTGGGAGCGCGTGAGCCCGTTCGCCGCGGTGCCTGTGGGAGTTGGGGCGCTCTGTGTCGTCGGGTTGATCCCTTACGCCGGACCGGTCCTATCGCTGCTGGCGACGGTGTACGGGATCGGGTCGATGCTCTACGTGCCCAGGGGGCAGGTCTCGGCTGGAGTTGGGGCGGAAGTGGCCCCGCAGCCTCCTGCACGGCGCCCGGCGCCGGCCGGAAAGCCGGTGGTCGAATAAATCGACCTAGACAGTAACCTGAACACCGCGGCGCGGCGTGTCAAACATGAGGTCTAAGGGTTGCTTCGAATGACTGATATGAAGCCGACGGACCGCGGGTTAAATAGGTATGAGTGGGTGCCCTGGCCCTCGACGCGATCAGCGGTGAAGGCTTCACCATCGGCGAGGCGGCGGCCATCGTCGGTGTCACCACGCATGTAATCCGTTCTTGGGAGCGCCGGCTCTCCCTCGACCTCAACCATCGGACAACCTCAAACCAACGTCGTTATTGGATCGAGGACATCCAACGGTTCATCGCGATCCGGCGTTTTCACGAAACGGACGGCCTTCCCCTTGTCGAGTCGGCCGCGCGCGCCATGGCTGACCGCCAGGCTCCCGCCTCTGTTCAAAGCGTCGGGCAACAACCCGCAACGCTTGATGCGTTTTGGGCGGCGCTAAGCGACACACTGCCAGAGCTTCTGCTCGTAATCGACGGCTCCGGGACAATCGCAGCGGCGAATGAGTCTGCGCGAGGCACGCTCAAGGTGCACCGAGGGACGAGTTTCATGCGCCTCGCTCCGGGTGGTTGGCGGCGAACGTACCGGTCGCTTCTCACGGAGGCCGGTACACGCCGGCAGTCGGTCATCGTCGCGATGCGGGCGCGCAGCGGCATCGTCTTCATGGACGCCAAGGTCGTTCCAATGCGCCCGGCGCCTGGCGGCCCGGGGGTCTTCATCGGCAAGCGGGTAAGGGCGCCTGCATCCTCAGAAAGGGTTGCCTCCGGGCCTGGTGCGGAAAATGCCTAGCGGCGTGAAGCTCAACGTCGTTTCAGCCCGTGCCCAGCAGCGGCGCGAAACCAGCGAGTTGATGAATGCGATGCTCGCCGGCCTCAGCGATCGAGTGCCCGGCGTTGTTCGCACGGCGCTCCAACGATCAGGCTCATTCATCGATGTCATCAGTCAGCTGATCGATACGGCGCGCATGGAGATCGAAGACATGTGGTACCGGGGCGACATCGGCGTGGCGGACGAGCATCGCATGCTCCGGGAGTTGGACGAAGTCGCGGGCGACATCGCGACGGAGATACCAGGAGGATCGCCATCCGGGCGCCGATGCATCTTGGCTGCCACTGATGGGCGCAACGGCGTGATCAACAAAAGACTCCTCGAGGAGGATGGGTGGACTGTGCGCGTCTCAGATCCAGATAACGTCGTCGCACAAGCAAAGGTAGCCCCACGCCCAGAGCGGCGTCTCGTCCTGTTGGTCGGCGACGCGGCCGTCGCCAGCCCGGAGCTCAAGTCAACCATCGCCGTCCTCCAGGCGATTGGCTCGCGCGTCCTCATCGTGGTTCCGGGGCACTGGGCGCAGGCGGGTCAGTGGCAGCAGCTCGGTGCAGACGCCTGCGCGGAGGATGCGCGGACAATGCTGTTGCTTGCCCGCAAGCTCTATTCCGCGGACACGAGCTTTTCGATCAGCGAGGTCGCTGCAAGCCTGCGCGTGACGCCGCACACAATCAGAGCCTGGGAACGCCGGTACAAGCTTCCGCCGCCCGAGCGCGATCGTGGGGGACAGCGCACTTACACAACAGACGATGTCCAGCTCCTCTTGCGGATCAGCCACGCCGTGACGGTTCACGGTCATTCACTGAAGCTGGCCGCGCTCGAGGCGCAGGGGCTCCTCTCAGATGAGGTTGGCGACGCGGGAGCCCTGCCCGGGGCCGCCGTCGAATCGGCGGCGCCGACCGATCACCAGTGGCGGCGGGTAGCTGACGCGATTCCCGAGCTGCTCATCTTGATCGACAACGAGGGAACCATTGTCGACTGCAACATCGCGACCGCGCGGATCCGCGACACGATCCGTGAAAACCTGCGCGGAGCTCGGCTGCCCGATCTGGTTATCGACTACGACCGCGCCAAAGCGGCACGGCTCTACCGGCCGTGGCCTCGCCGCCGAGATGGTTGGGAGCTTCGGATGCGGTCCCGCAGGGGGAAGCAGACCGTTGTGGCTTTCGACAGCAGGCCGGTGGCGGCGGATGGTGCTCGCCTGCTTGGTCTCATCGGCCGGACCGTGGCCGAGGAAAGAGTCGAGCCTCAGATTGCCTAGCCTCAGCGCGCGAAAACGAGGGCCTCCTAGGCGATGGATCCCGGGTGGAACGTTTCCTATGGGATCGTCCGTCCGGCGCGGGCTGGGGGAACCGCGTAGATCGGAGCCCCCCGGTGGTGGCGGAACGGTGCCGCGCGTGGGATAAGCTGACCGCCCGCTGGGACAAATGTCCTAGGTCAAGACCCTGACCGAATCGGCCTGGACGCCGATCATGGTTGGTGGTGGACTAGGACGTGGGCCCGCTGGACAGCCGAACGGCACCCGGCAATCTCCCACGGTGGCGCGGTCATTCGCAGCGGCTCATAACCTTTCTCCCCGCCCGGGTGTTCTTCGGTTGGGACGTCAGGGGCATGGTGCAGATTCAGGCGGTATGACGTGGGCGACCTTCGGCTCGCGACCGCCTACCTGGCCGCCCTCCTCGTACTGCTGAGCATCCCGCCCGTTCGGCGCAGCCTGCCGGTTCTCCGGAGCGTCCCGGCCGGTGTCCGGATGCTGGTCTGGTTGGGATTCGTGTGGGTATGCCTGGCCACGTTCGCCAGCGTCCAGACCAGGCGCTCGACCGAACTGGGGTTGGCGACGGCTCGCGTGGCCATTTACTTTGCGGGGCAGGCTTTCGACTCGCTGATGGCGTCTGCCCACCGCTGGGTCACGGCCCATGAGTCGGTTGTGGTTGTCGTCACCGTGGGCATCGTCCTATTGAGCTGGCTCGTCATCGCCGCCCGCGCGGTAGCCGCGTTCCGCCGTGCGCGCGAGCCTCGCCCGCGACTTGGAGGATGGTGGGAGGTGAACCCGGGCCCAGCTCACCGCGCTAAGGCACGAGAACCGCGTCCCACCGAGGCCGCCGTGTTCATGGACGCGCACGCTGTCGCGCAATATCTCGGAGTCCCCTCCGCGACGATCTATCGATGGGCTCGTACTGGCCGGTTGCGTTCCAGACGCGCCCGTGGCCGGCTGCGCTTTAACAGCCTCGACGTGGAAGCCTTACGAGAGCTCGACGGGTCCCGCAAATATTCGCCTCCAACGAGCATCGCTGGATGACCACCGCGAGGACGGGGGGCAGCCGCAAGTGGGCTAGGCCCAGAGGAAGCGATGGCCGGCTCCTCCGATCGAGCATTTACACCAAGCGCGGGCCCTGGAACCCGTCACCGCTCGCCTTCCTCTGGGTGTTTCCGGCCCTGGCCAGGATCGTGGTCATCGCGGTGCTGACCGGTGGCACCTTCCTCACCACTTCGTCGGCATTCACCACCTACGTCAATGGACTGCCGGACGTCCGGCAGATCGCGGCAATGCCGATGACGGAGGACACGTTGATCTACGCGTCGGATGGAACGACCCTTCTGGCCGACCTCCACCCTGCGGGCCACCAGCAGTACTTCCAGCCGCTGGCCGCGATGGGCAACTACTTACCGATGGCCGTGGTTGCCATCGAGGACCACAACTTCTACTCCGAGCCTGGAGTCGACCCAGGGGCTTTGATCCGCGCGGCCTCGGTGGACGTGCGAGCGGGGACGCCTGAGCAGGGCGCCTCCACCATCACCCAGCAGCTCGTCAAGCTGACGCTGGTCGGTAATAAGCCGACGCTCAGCCGCAAAGTCGAAGAGGCGCTGCTGGCGCTAGAGGTCGAGCGTACCTACACCAAGAAGCAGATCCTGGAGATGTATCTGAACACGGTATTTTTCGGCAACGACGCCTATGGCGCCGCAGCCGCGGCATCGATTTACTTCCATACCTCGACCGCCAACCTCGACCTGGCCCAGGCGTCGATGCTGGCGGGCGTGCTTCGCGACCCCAGCTATGACAATCCGTTTGCCAACGCCCGAATTGCCAAGGCTCGCCAGGGCCAGGTGCTGGATGCGATGGTCCGAGCCAATCTGATCGGGCCTGCGCAGGCAGCCAAGGCGTCGGCCGAGGACTTGAGCCCGCCCAACCACATGTTCTCTCCCGAGAACCGGATCCTTGCCCGTGGTTTCGTCAGCTACGTGACCAATGAGCTGGTCTCGCATTACGGGACGCAGGCGACTTTTGGCGGCGGCCTTCGCATCGTCACAACCCTCGATTGGGAGATGACCCAAAAGGCCCAGCAGCTGATCCAGGACCAGGTCAACCGTTACGGATGGGGCAACGTCCACCAGGGTGCCATGGTCGCCCTAGATCCACGCACGGGCGCCATCCTCGCGATGGTTGGCTCTGCCAATCCAAACGCATATGGGGGGCAATACAACTTCGCGGTCTGGCCGCCGCGGAACCCCGGCTCTTCGATGAAGATCTATACCTACACGGCGGCGATCGCGAGCGGAAAGTTCACCATGGTCTCGCGTATCCCCGACCAGCCGATCTCGATCCCGCAAGGTCCTGGTCAGCCGTATTACACGCCGCGCAACTACGACAGCAAGCTGCACGGGACCTGCCAGCTGCAGGCATGCTTCCTCAACTCTCTGAACATTCCAGCGGTGCGCGTTGAGCTGGGCCTGCCCAACGGGCCGGCAGACATCGCCCAGCTGGCTCGCACCATGGGAGCGCCGCCATGGCACTGCCAGGACACGCCGGCCTGTACGCAATTCACCGACACCGACGACCTCTCGAGCTACGGAGCGTCGCTGACGCTCGGCGGCTGGGGCGAGACCCCGCTTCAGATGGCTACTGGGGCCTCGGTGCTGGCTGCGCAGGGAGTCTTGCGCCAGCCAACATCGGTGGCTTCGATCACGACCGCCGGCGGGAAGCCGGTCTACAAGCTGGATTCAAACGCCGGCGCCAAGCAGGTGCTCGACCCGAGGGTCGCGTACATCGTGGAGCAGATGATGTCCGACGACAGCAATCGGGCCATGATCTTCGGCCGCGGCTCCAACCTGACTCTGCCTGACCACAAGGTCGCTTCCAAGACAGGCACGACAGAGGACTATCGCGACGGCTGGACGGTCGGCTACACGCCGGCCATCGCCACAGCCTTCTGGTTTGGCAACGCCGATTTCAGCCCGATGGGGCAGTACCTGGAGGCGAGTGTGATCGCGGCGCCCGTCTGGCACAACTTCATGGAGTGGACGCTGAGCGACCACCTGAAACGTCCAGGCGACGAATGGTTCGCGCAACCTGCCGGGCTGAACCAGTCAGTTGTGAACGGCAAGGTGCAGTGGTTCATGCCAGGAACCTCGCCGTACCAGCCAACA
>VBKD01000111.1 GCA_005888075.1 Chloroflexota bacterium | reverse complement strand
GATCGGGGAGGCGATCCGCCGCAGGCGCGAGTGCCTGCAGTGCGGCCAGCGGTTCACCACGTACGAGCGCATTGAAACCGTTCCGTTCTTCGTCACCAAGAAGGACGGGCGGCGCGAGGACTTCGACCCGCAGAAGCTCTTCACCGGGCTGAAGAAGGCGACCGAGAAGCGAGACATCTCCCCGGAGCGGCTACGGGCGATCGTCGACGACATCGAGGCCGAGCTCCGGCGCTCAGGCCGGGTCGAGATCCCCAGCGGGGAGATCGGAGAGATGGTGATGACCCGCCTGCGTGACCTGGACGAGGTCGCGTACATCCGGTTCGCCTCGGTCTACAGGGAGTTCATGGATCTCCAGCAGGTCAAGAAGGAGATCGAGCAGGTACTGAGCTCCCGCCGACCGTAAGAAGTATGAGAGGGAACCTGACGGTTCCCTCTCATCGCAGCGCTTCGCGCTGCTGCTCTCTTTCCCGCTGTTGGGATTTACTGAATGTTTGCTCCTGGCAACGACTGGCAGGCGGAGGAAACAAAGTCGCGGCCGGGATGAACCCGGCCGCCAGTGCAACGTGGGTAAGCTCGTGCGGTGAGCACGATCCCGGCGGCGCTGCACGTTCCGGAGCTCGCTGACGAGCCGGGCCTGGTTCACGGCTTTTCGACCGTGGCGCTCGGCTCGGTCGGCTTGAAGCACGCCCCAGACCCAAGCCCCGTGCTTGCCTCGCGACGCGCCTTTGCCGGCGTGCTCGGCCTGGACGGCGCCGTCCTGACCACCGTAGGGTCGGTGCACAGCGCGGCCGTCGCTCGAGTCGACAAGCCTGTCGATTCAGTGGATGACGTGGATGCGTTGATCACCGATCGCTCTGACGTGGCGCTGTTCGCCACGTACGCCGACTGCTACCCGATCGTTCTGTGGGACCCGGAGAAGAAAGTTGCCGGCCTGGTGCACGCGGGGTGGCGCGGCACACGCGCCGGTGTCGCCACGGCGGCGGTGAGTTTCATGGAGGACGAGTACGGCTGCCGCCATGTTCGGGCCGGCATCGGCCCCGGCATCTGCGGCCGCTGCTACGAGGTCGGCGAGGACGTCGCGGAGCAGTTCGACCAGCGGTTCCTGGCGCCTGGAACCGGCGGTCGGTTCCTGCTCGACCTCGCGGCCGCCAACCGGGTTCAGCTCGAGGACGCCGGCGTCAAGCCGGTTTACGACATCGGCATCTGCACCAAGGAGCACTACCTCTTTCCGTCTCACCGCCGCCATCCGGACGGCACGCGATTCGGCGCCATCGTCGCGCTCCGGTGAGAAATATGAGCGGAAACCTCGGCGGTTTCCGCTCATCGCCCGCCGGCTTCGCCGACGGGCTGCTCACCTTCCCCGGGATCGGATGATTTAGTGGAGACTCCACGCGACGCATTGAGGGATTCAAGTACGAGGGGTCGCGGCCGGGATGAACCCGGCCGCCCAGGCCACGAAATCGCCGAACGGCTCGCCTCGGTCCGAGAACGAATCGCTCGTGCTGGACGGAACCCCGACGACATCACACTCGTCGCCGTGACCAAGGGATTCGACGCCAGCGTTTGCCGGCTCGCGCTTGAGGCCGGCTTGAGAAACCTGGGTGAGAATCGGGTCCAGGAAGCGATGACGAAGATGGATCAAGTCGAAGGAGCCGATTGGCACCTCATCGGCCATCTGCAGACCAACAAGGTGAAGCTGGCGGCCGGGCGCTTCGCGCTCATCCAGAGCGTCGACTCGACGCACCTGGCGGAGGCGATCGCCCGCCGGGACCCGCGCCAGGCCGTCCTGGTCGAGGTCAACATCGCCCGCGAGGCCCAGAAGTCGGGTGCCGACCCGGCGCGAGCGCTGGAGGTGATCACCGAGGCGGGCAGGCTTCTCGACCTCAAAGGGTTGATGGGGATGGGTCCGGCCGGCGGGGATCCAGGCCCCGCTTTCGAGGAGCTCCGCCGGCTGCGGGACGAGGCGGAGCAGCGGCTGGGCAAGCCTCTTCCCGTCCTTTCCATGGGCATGAGCGCGGACTTCGAATTGGCGGTGGCTTCCGGGAGCACCATGGTCCGGCTGGGAACCGCCCTGTTCGGGCCGCGGCCGGAGGGCGACCTGCGAACCGCTCCTAATATCTAGGCATGTTCCTGGTTTCGATCATCACCTTCCTCCTTTACGCCTTCATCATCGTCATGCTCATTCGAGTTGCCTTCTCGTGGGTCAGCCCGTACCCCACGAACTCGGTCTCGCGCCTCGCGTACCGCGTGACGGAGCCCGTGCTCTCGCCGGTCAGGCGCTGGCTGCCGCCCTTCTCGGGCATCGACCTGTCGCCGATGGTGGTTACGCTGGCGGCGTACTTCCTGATCGCCGCGCTGCGGAGCATCCACTGAGGTTGCACGCCGGCGAGTAAAATCAGAGGTCGCTCGGCGTTGACGGAGACAGGTAGACATCGTCCCGGAGGTCGACAGAGAAGCCGGCAGTGGGCTGAGAGCCGGCGGCCGATGGCGGTGATCGAGATCACTCCTGAGCCGTAACCCAATGAGAGTCCGAGGTGGTTGCCTCGGGAATCTGGGTGGTATCGCGGGTCTTTCGAAGGCTCGTCCCAGAGATCCAGATCACGCGTCTCTGTGGAGTGAGAGTGTTCGAGAAAGTCGATCAAAAGGTCAGCTTCCCTGAGCTGGAGCGCCAGATCATGGCGCGGTGGAAAGAAGAAGACACCTTCCAGCGGTCTCTGGCCTTGCGAGAAGGGAAGCCTCGGTTCGTTTTCTACGAAGGCCCGCCGACGGCCAACGGCAAGCCGGCGACCCACCACATCCTCGCCCGTGCGTTCAAGGACCTGTTCGGCCGCTACAAGACGATGAAGGGCTTTTACGTCGAGCGCAAAGCGGGCTGGGACACGCACGGCTTGCCGGTCGAGATCGAAGTCGAGAAGAAGCTCAACATCTCCGGCAAGTTCCAGATCGAGAACGAGATCGGGGTCGAGCGCTTCAACGAGCTCTGCCGGCAGAGCGTGTACGAGTACGTCGAGGACTGGGTGAAGTTCAGCGAGCGGATGGCTTTCTGGCTGGACTACGAGCATGCCTACTGGACCCTGACTCCCGAGTACATGCAGTCCGTCTGGTGGGCGCTCAGCGAGATGTGGAAGCAAAACCTCGTCTACAAAGGTTTTCGCGTGGCTCCGTACTGCTCGCGCTGCGCGACGCCGCTGTCGAGCCATGAGCTTGCCCAGGGCTATCGCGACAACGTGCCCGACCCGAGCGTGTTCAACAAGTTCCGTCTTAAGAAGGACCCGAAAACCGCCATCCTCGCGTGGACTACCACACCCTGGACGCTGCCCGGAAACGTCGCCCTCGCCGTCGACAACGACATCGACTACGTGAAGGTCAGGCAGGGCGAAGACAACCTCATCCTCGCCGAGGCACGGCTATCGATCCTCGATGGCGAGTACGAAGTTGTGGAACGGATGAAGGGCAGCGACCTCGTAGGCCTCGAGTACGAGCCGCTCTACTCCTACTCCGTCCCGGAAGAGGGCAAAGCGCATTACGTCGTCGACGCGGACTTCGTGTCGACCGAGGAAGGCACCGGCGTGGTCCACACCTCCGCGCTATATGGCGTCGACGACCTTCGGCTTTGCCAAGATAAAGGCATCCCCTTCAAGCACACGGTTGGTCTCGACGGCAAGTTCCTCCCTTACGTCGAGAAGTTCGCCGGCCTTCACGTGAAAGAGGCCGACCCGGTGATCATGGACGACCTGAAGGCTCGCGGCCTGCTCTACAAAGCCGAGACGATTCTGCACACCTACCCTTTTTGCTGGCGATGCGGCACGCCACTCATCTACTACGCACTGGATGCCTGGTATATCCGCACGACCGAGCGCAAGGACGAGCTCATCGCGAACAACAACGCGACGAACTGGGTCCCTGCGCACATCAAGACCGGGCGCATGGGCGACTGGCTCGAGAACAACGTCGACTGGCAGTTCTCGCGCAGCCGGTATTGGGGCACGCCCGTGCCGATCTGGATCTGCGAAGGCTGCGACGAGCAGAGGATCGTCAGCTCGGCGGCCGAGCTCGGGCTGAAAGAGGACGCCGACCTTCACCGGCCTTACATCGACGCCGTAACCCTGACGTGTGAGAAGTGCGGCGGAGTGATGCGCCGTGTGCCTGAGGTGCTCGATACGTGGTTCGACTCAGGCTCGATGCCGTTCGCCGGGCGCGGCTATCCGCGACATGGCAACGAGCTGTTCGAGCAGACATTTCCCGCCGACTTCATCTCCGAGGCGGTCGATCAGACGCGTGGCTGGTTTTACACGCTGCTCGCGATCTCGACGCTGCTTTTCAAGCAAAACGCGTACCGCAACGTCGTCTGCCTCGGCCACGTCGTCGATCCCAAGGGCAAGAAGGCGTCGAAGTCCCGCGGCAACGTGCTGGACCCGAACTTCGTCTTCGACAACTTCGGTTCCGACGCGGTGCGCTGGTACTTCTTCACGTCGACGCAGGTCGGCGAGAACTACCGCACCAGCTCAGACACATTGCGCGAGACCGTGCAGCAGTTCTTCATCCCGCTGTGGAACTGCTACTCGTTCTTCGTCACCTACGCGCGGCTGGACAACTTCGACCCGTCGCAGCCCTGGGTGCCGGTCGCGGGGCGGCATGTGCTCGACCGCTGGCTACTCTCGAAACTCAGCGGGCTGGTGCGGGACGTCAGCCACGGGTTGGACGGCTACGACGCGGTCGAGCCGGCGCGCCGCATCCAGCGGTTCGTCAACGACCTCTCCAACTGGTACATCCGCCGTTCGCGGCGGCGATTCTGGAAGTCGCAGTCGGACACCGACAAGCTGGGCGCGTATCAGACGCTGTACGAGACACTGCGCACGGTCTCACAGCTGATGGCGCCGTTCGCGCCGTTCGTCGCCGACGCCATCTTCCGCAACCTTTCGAGCGACCAGTCGGTGCACCTGAGCGATTTCCCCGAGCCGAAGGCCTATGTGGACGAGCAGGTCGAGGCCGATATGGCCCGCGCCAGGCAGGCGGTGGAGGCCGGACTCGCTGCACGCGACGCGGCGCGTCTCAAGGTGCGCCAGCCTCTCGCGAGCATCGCGCTGCCGGGCGACCCCCTGCCCGAGGACATCGCGGCCATCGTGCGGGAAGAGCTGAATGTCAAAGGCGTCGCCTTCGGTGCACCGGAGGTGAGGCTCGACACCGAGATCACCGAAGCACTGAAGATGGAGGGC
>VBKD01000110.1 GCA_005888075.1 Chloroflexota bacterium | reverse complement strand
TGCCCGCTCCAACTGCCGCGCCGACCGCGAGCAAGACCGGCTTCTGAGCGAGCGTGCCGATCAAGATGCCAACGGTGCAGAGAAGCCCGGTCAGCATGTAGCGCACGGCGATGAAGTCGCTTACGCTCAGCCCACCTGGTCGGCCGGCGAGAAGCAGCGATGCGTGGATCTGCTCCCGTGCTTTCTCGGGCATTGTCTGCTCGAGAAGACGGCCGACCCGTTGATGATCGGCCGAATAACTCGTTCGTTGAACGGCTGCTGGAGCTCCATCTCGGTCAGTGACATCGGCAGCCCGTTCTCGTAAACACGGAGCCTGCCCTCGACGATATCGGCGTTGCTTGGTGGAGCGGGGTTGAGGCTCCACACGGTCGTGAAGATGCCGATAGCGGCGACGACGCCGAGGATGAGAGCGAGGTACAGCGCAGACATCGCTAAACCCTGAAGTTGGTGATACGCCTGACGAAGACGTTGCCCATGAAGATCGAGAACATCGCGATGACGAGCAGCGCGCGCCCGCTCTCTTCGGTGAACATGATGCGGAAATAGGTCGGCGTGATGATGTCCAGGACGCCGGCGACGATGAATGGCAAAAGGGTGATGATCCAGCCGGAAGCTCGCATCTGCGCGGTCATCGCCGAGATCTGCGTTTTGATCTGGATTCGCTGGCGGATGGTATGCGAGATTCCGTCGAGGATCCGAGAGAGGTTGCCTCCCGTCGATGCTTGAATGGAGATGGCAGTGACGATGAGGTCGAGGTCCTCACTGCCCACTCGCCGCACCATGTTCGCCAACGCTTGTGGCATAGCGGTGCCGAGATTCAGCTCCCGAATCGCCCTCCACAGCTCATCGGAGATAGGTGGCGTTGACGTCGCGGCGACCGCCTCGATCGCCTGCGGCAGCGAAAGCCCCGCTTTCAACGCGTTGGAGAGCAGGCTCAGCGTGTCCGGCAGCCGCCGGTTGAAATTCTTGAGCCGACGTCCCTGCCGCCATTTGATGAAGCGCATGGGCAGCAGGTACGCGCCAACCCCCGCGATGACGAACTGCGGCGCGAAACCAAACCGCCAGAATGCCACCGCCGCGCCGCCTACGAGAAACGCGAGCTGGATCATGACGAACTCAGAGGCGCGCAGCTTGAGGTCCGCTCGCGCCAGGTGCTCGGCCAGGCTCAGTCCGCCGTTGAGACGCCGCTGCCGGTTCGATCGATCCGCCATCGCCTGGAACGGCTGGTTGATCCTGTCCCGCAGCGTCGCTGGACCTCGGGTGGCTACCGCGTCCCACGATGGGGTTTCAACCTGCGACGCCCTGGCCGGCAATCCCACGGCCACGCAGGCCAGCAAAACGCCGATGGCCGCGAGCGCCGAGAGCCACAGGATGCCTCCCAGCCTGCCGGTGGCCGTGTGTAACCCGATCGCGTTGCCCTCCGCATCAACTCCGGTCTGCCGGAACTGAAAGAGCTCCTGGAACTGCGTTTCGGCGTTCACGAGGCCCGTGATCTCGGCGATGCTGACGATCTTCCGGGCTCCGCCGCGCACGCGCTCGACCTGGACGATGACGTCGATGGCGGACGCGATCTGCTTTTGAATCGCGCGTGCGGGTAGGTCCGCCCCCGCCATCAAGACCATCGTCTCGAGCCGTCCGATGGCGTCGTATGGAGTGTTGGCGTGGACCGTGCTCATCGAACCCTCGTGGCCGGTGTTCATCGCCTGGAGCATGTCCAGGGCCTCGCCGCCGCGACACTCGCCGACCACGATCCGGTCCGGCCGCATCCGCAGAGCGTTGCGCACGAGCTCGCGAATCTCGATCGCGCCTTTGCCCTCGATGTTCGGCGGACGGGACTCCAGCCGGATCACGTGATCCTGCAAAAGCTGAAGCTCCGCCGAGTCCTCGACGGTGACGATTCTTTCGTCCTGCGGGATGAAGCTGGACAGGATGTTGAGCAGCGTCGTCTTGCCTGACGACGTGCCGCCCGAGATGAGGACCGTCAGCTTCGTGCGCACGGCCGCCTGGAGGAACTGCATCATCACGTCGGTCGCCGTGCCAACCGCGAGGAGGTCAGCCGGCCGCAGCTTGTCGCGCGAGAACTTTCGGATCGTCATGCATGGGCCGTCGATCGCCAGAGGCGGCAGCACGACATTGACGCGTGACCCGTCGCGGAGACGGGCGTCGCACATGGGCGAGCTCTCATCCACGCGGCGGCCGACGGTGCTCACGATGCGGTCGATGACCTGACGCAGCTGAGCCGCACTCTCGAAAACGATCGGGCTCAGCGTCACGCGACCAGCCCGCTCGACGTAAACCTGCTGCGGGTGGTTGATCATGATCTCGGTGATCGCGGGGTCCTTGAGAAGCCCTTGCAGCGGACCAAGCCCGAGGACGTCGTCGAGGATGGCCTCGACAAGATGTCCATAGTCCAGTCGGTTGAACGACGTACCCGAGGACTTCGCGTAGTCGTCGATCAGGCTCTCGATCCGTGAGCGCACTCCATCACGGTCGGTGATGTCGATTTCGTCGGCGTGCCTATCGACGAGCATCCCGCGGATGACAGCCTTTGCCGCCGCCATCGGGGTGATTGGAGGCGGGGCCGGCTTGGCGGGTACCGCCGGGGCGGGAGGCGTGGGCGGCGGCGCGGGCTCGACGCGTATGCCGTCGAGCACGGTGAGGCCGCCTTCAGCGGCTCCGGGCTCCGGCCTCTTTCGGGCCTCGAGCTTGTCTTTCAGCGCCATGTCCACCACCCCTCGCTTCTGGGCAGCGACTTATACAGGCGGCGGGCCGCCCATCTTGCCGCTTTGCGAACATGCGGATCACGGTCTTGCCGCAAAGCGTCGATCTCAGCGAAATACAGGTGCGCCTGAAGGACGGCGAGGGTTTTCGCAGCCGACACTCGGACTCTCCAATCGCGATCCCCCAGCGCGCCGACGATGACGGGCACGGCGGTCTCGGCTCCCATCCAACCCAGCGCGCGGCAGCTTGCGGCCCGCTCTCGCCTGCTCCCCCAAAGGAGCAGCTCGACCAGCGGGCGGACCGAGGCCTGCCGGCGTCGCAGTCCGGCAGCCAGCGCAACCCCCTGCAGCACGCCGGGGCGGTGGTTGCCGGCGAGGGCGACTTCGAGGAAGAGATCCGGCGCGGCACGTGCCAGCGCGACGATGAAGACGCGGCGCGGGCCACTCCGCTGCATGCCACCCAAGAGCGCTTCTGCGCTTCTTGCTCCGCCTATCTTGCCCAAGGCACGCGCGGCGGCCTCGGACACCATCGCCTCGGGCGATGCCAGCAGCGGTACGAGCCACGGGACCGCCGGCTCGATACGCAGCGTGCCGAGCATGCGTGCGCTTTGCGCCTGGCGCCGCGGGTCGGTTGAAGCGAGGTCCTCGATCAGACCGTCGGTGGCTCCCGTCTGCTGAAGGGCGCCCACCAGCCTGAGCATCTCGGGGCCCTCCGACTGCAGGTGCGCGGTCAAGTGATTGACGACGGCGACCACGTCCAGCCCGCGTTCATTGACGTCGAGCGAGAGTCGCTGTCGCTTGCCCTCGATCACCGCCGTGACTGTTCGCCGGACGGCGGCCCTGCGCATCCCTGCCCGTGCTCCCGAGATGACGTCAATCGGAGACGCCTTGGCCGTCACCGCGCCGCCTCGCCGACGAGCACGCCATTTTCCCCTCTCGATTTGCCCGCTGGAGCTCGACCGTGTGTTGCGTCGAGCAAAGCAGCCAGTCCGTCCGTGCCCTTGGTGAGCTCGCTGCGCGGATTGGTCAGGCTGAGGATCATGCCTTCGACCGCGGCCTCCTCCGGGCGCGTTCCGTCGAAAGCCACATGGATATCGACCTTGCGCTTGAGCATCCGCTCAACGGCCGCCGGCGTCACCGCCGGTTTCAAAGACCGGTTGTTCAAGACCACCGCCACGCGGTCGTGGGGGGTGCCGAGCTGCGTCAGGATTTCGAGCGCGTCCGCCGCGCTCTTCACGGCGGAAAGCTCTGGCACCGCGACGAGAACGACGTGTTGGGTCAGGTCGAACAGCGCCAGGGTCGAGTCGGTGATGGTCACGCCAAGGTCGACCACGATGTAGCGGAAGGTCTTCCTCAAAACGCCGATCGCCTTCGTGATGAGATCGGGAGTGACGTCGTCCGCCTCCTCCGGCCGCAGGGCGCCGGGGAGGATCATCGGCCCGCCGGGGTGATACAGCACCGAGCTGAGCAACACCTCCTCGAACGAATCCGCCGGGGCCGACGCCGCTCGAGCGAGGCAGCTGGTCGGCACCAGGCCGGCCAGCAGGGGCGCGTGCGAGTAGGGAAAGTCGAGATCGAGGAGCAACACCTGCCCCGGGTACCGGCGCGCGAGCGATCCGACGAGGTTGAGCGAGACGCACGTGCCGCCCGACCCTCCTTTCGGCGAGTACACGCCCACGACCGTCGCCTCATTGAGCAGGAGGCCCCAGGTGGCCTGCAGGGTCGTATCGGCAAACAGCCTGAAACGCTGGTCGGCGACCTTGCGGAGCTGGTCGATGACCGTCCGATCACGCCGCGCCAAAATGGCGTGGAGGTTCTGACGGTCGAGGGCAAGCAGGGTGCATTCGGACTGGGCGAAAACGGATGCTTGCTGGCCGCGATTCAACAAGGTCGCGGCTTCGCCGAAGAAATCGCCGTCGTTGAGCACCGCCACCGTGACCATTCCGGGCGGCTTTTCAACGACGACGCGGCAACGGCCTTGCTCGATGAAGAAGATCGTGTCGCCGGGGTCGCCCTGACTGAGGATCATCTCGCCGGCGGCAACCCGCATGCGCCGGAGTCGCCTGGCCAGCGCGCGAATGGTCCCCTCAGGGAGCGCAAAGAAGACCGGCGCTCGCTCGAGGACCGAGACCCGCGAAACCATATCGTGGTACGAAGGCCAACCGCGTTCCGGTCGCCGTTGCAGGATCCGCTCCTGCCGCGGGCGGTCGTCTTTGGCCAGCACCGGGCGTGCGGGCCCGGAACCCTCGAGACCGTTGACCTGAAGCTCTTGACTCATCTTCATGTGGCGACCATTGCCGGGTGCGCCTATCCGCTCGTAAAGGCCCAGCGCTTGTCGACCAGGCTCGGCCCAATGACCCCTGGCGCGGCGGTCGGCGGGCACCCGGCATCGGGTGCGGCCGTGTCTTTCGCGTAGTTGTGGTACGAGAGAAGGACGTACTTAAGGCTCGCGTTGGCGATGAGCCAGTCCAGGTACTGGGCATCGCAAAGCGACATGACCACGGTCAGGCTGCTCGAGACTCCCTGCGGCAGTCCCTGCTTGGGCAAAGCCGAAGCAGGGCCGACTCGAATTACATAAAGGCTGGTGAAGACCGTGCGCGTGACGGTCCTCGGGGTGGCGTTCGAGTAGAGCGCTGTGTTGACCGTGGCGATGACGTTGATGTAGTCCCCGGTCGCGACGTAACCACCGACTCCCTGCTGTTCGCCGGTCGGCACGGTGATCGCGATGTAACCCTCGGGGATGGGCAGAAAAGTCGAGGCGCTAGGGCCGGCCAGCTGGTCTGGGCTCGACGAGACGATGTTCGGCGTCAATGTTTGGCCCTTGTAGATCTCGACCACCGCCGAGTAGCCCGTGAGGTCAGTCGCTCGCACGAACGCTTTGGGAGGCGCGGCTGTTGCGGGCAGCGTCGCGAGCGAGAGCATGTCGGGCGTTATCGGCTCGCGAGGCTGGATGTCCCTGGCGGCGACGACAACTCGAAGTTGCCCGCTGTTCTGCGAACGCGCGGTGAACACGACGCCAAAGGCGAACATCGCGAGGAAGGCGACCAGCGCCAGCGCGACGCCCAGGATGAACAAAGGAGTGCGTACTGTGGTCGCCGGCCGCGCCTGACCGATGCTCGCCATGGTCTAGGCCCTCTCCATCGGCGACACGACCCCGGCCCAGCGGGTGCCATCCCAATATTCACCCGGTTCAGTGGGGGAGTCCGGTCCCAACACCAGGTACTTGGTCCGCCTGAGGACGAGAGTGCCTCCGAGCAGGTCGTGCAGCGCTTGCTTCCTGGGTGTGAATGCCGCCAGCAACCAACCCACCATGAAAGTAAGGCTGGATAGGATCTTCAGCCAAAAGCGCACGCTGGCTCGCCAGAAGGTGATCGGATCTCCGTGCAGATCGCCGACAAAGATATTGAGCGCGATCTTGCCCAACGTGCCACGCGCCGGCGAGCTTTCGAGGAGCGCGTAATAGGCCCAGGTCATCGCCGCGGCTACAGGGGCGACATTGGCCAAGGCCCGAAAGTCGTCTGGGGCGATCAGCAGCACGCCCACGACAAGGGCGCCCTGGACGGTTCCGAGCACGACTGCATCGATGAGGTAAGCGAGCAGGCGCCACAAGAAACCGGCGTAAGCCACCCTCGTCTTCAAGACGGGGGCACGGGGGAGCGCAGACGGCTGGATGATGGCCAAGCTTTCGGCCCATGTTAGTCACGGCCCGGAGGAGGCACAACAGGTCATTAGTCCCCATCGCCTGTTCTGACCCGAGGCTTGGTAGGACGCTGGACCCAGCCACGACTTCAGCTTGCAGACCGCGATTGAATACGACACTGCGAGTCTGGGACCGGTGCCCAGCAATCTCCTGCCTGGCCCATTGGCTCGACCCGAAGCTCGGCGCAGCATCGCGTGCAGGGAGCGGCAGGCCGGGGGTTGGCGAGCCGAATTGGCGAGGCCAGACCCGTGGGTCCGCAGGGTCTGCCGCGCCCGCCATGTGAATGCAGCAAGCTCCACCATCGAGGTGACGTGAGGGCCGACAGTGTCCGCCGTGAGCTTGATGCTGCCGTCAGCAAGGCACGTGATCGTCGATCGCCGGCGGCCCGAACGCTCGACCGTCTTGGTCGAGGCTGGATCGCCGTCGTCGCCGTGGGTCTGCTG
>VBKD01000109.1:6457-7196 GCA_005888075.1 Chloroflexota bacterium | reverse complement strand
AGTGGGAGGATGCCGCCGTGGTGCATGTAGCCCACCTCGGTTTCGTTGTCGACTCGCGAGGTTGTCGTGAAGCGGGTCGTCTTGCCGTCGTCGCCAACAGCTTCTACCTCAACTTTCTGGCCCGGCTTGAGCGACTCCAATCCGCGGATCGTGTAGCGCTCGTTCCCCTTGAGGCCGAGCGACTGCGCGTTTTCACCGGGCGAGTACACCAGCGGGAGGATGCCCATGCCGACCAGGTTGGAGCGGTGGATGCGCTCGAAGCTCTCTGCGATCACGGCTCGGACGCCCAGCAGCAGCGGACCTTTGGCGGCCCAGTCGCGAGAGGAGCCGGTTCCGTATTCCTTGCCTGCCAGCACGATGGCAGGGACGCCTTCATCGCGATAGCGCCGCGAGGCTTCGAAGATGGTCTGCTCGGTGCCCTCGGGGAAGTGGCGCGTCCAGTAGCCCTCGCGCTCGACCAGCGCGTTGCGTAGGCGGATGTTGCCGAAGGTGCCGCGTTCCATGACCTCGTGGTTGCCGCGTCGCGCGCCGAAGCTGTTGAAGTCGGCTCGTTCGACGCCCTTCTCCACCAGGTACTGGCCGGCGGGGCTGTCGAGCGGAATCGCGCCGGCGGGCGAGATGTGGTCCGTGGTCACCGAGTCGCCGAGCAAGGCCAGCACGCGTGCGCCCTCGATGTCGGTCAGCGCTTTTGGTGTGGGGCCGAAACCTTCGAAGTAGGGCGGCTCCTTGACATAGGTCG
>VBKD01000109.1:0-6421 GCA_005888075.1 Chloroflexota bacterium | reverse complement strand
TGGACCGTGGCGTTCACCTCTTCCTGAGTCGGCCATAGCTCCGAGAGCATCACGGGCTTGCCGTCGGGCGTGTGGCCGATTGGGTCCTTGGTCAGGTTCTTGTTGACCGTGCCGGCGAGCGCGAATGCGACGACCAGCGGCGGTGACGCGAGGTAGCTCGCCTTGACCAATGGATGGATGCGCGCCTCGAAGTTGCGGTTGCCCGAGAGCACCGCGACGACGCTCAGGTTCTCATTGGTGACGGCCGCCTCGACCTCGGGACTCGCCAGCGGGCCTGAGTTGCCGATGCAGGTGGTGCAGCCGTAGCCGACGAGGAAGAACCCGAGCTTCTCGAGCGGTTCCATGAGGCCTGCTGTGTTCAGGTAGTCGGTCACAACGCGCGAGCCAGGGGCCAAGCTCGTCTTGACGTATGGGTGCACCGTCAGGCTGAGCTCGACCGCCTTCTTGGCGAGCAATCCCGCCGCGACCATGACTGACGGATTGGAGGTGTTGGTGCAGCTGGTGATGGCCGCGATCACGACCGAGCCGTTCGCAACGGTGGCGGTCGGCTTGGCGGCGACGGCGACGGTCGAACGGCCATTGACCGGCCCGCCTTCCTCGTTCAACCTCGAGATGGCTTCCGGCTCTGGTTTGGGTCCGTTGCCGAATGCGGTGGTGAAGCTGCTCCAGATGTTGGGCAGCGCTACACGGTCTTGCGGACGCTTGGGGCCGGCGAGGCTTGGCTCGACCTTGCTGAGGTCGAGCTCCAGCAGCTCGCTGAACTTCGGCGTCGGTGCGCCGTCGACGCGGAACCTCCCCTGTTCTTTCGTGTAGCGCTCGACGAGATCGATCTGCTCGCGGCTCCGCCCCGTGACGTCCAGGTAGCGCAAAGTCTGCTGGTCGACCGGGAAGAGAGCTGACGTCGCGCCGTACTCCGGGCACATGTTGCTGAGCACCAGGTCGGTGGCGGTCGATCCGGCAGGCAGCGCTCCAATGAATCGCACACCGACGACGATCGGAGTCGCGAGGTACGCGGGCTGGCCCAGGATGGCGGCCTCGGCCTCGATGCCTCCTGTCCCCCAGCCCAACACGCCGAGGCCGTTGACCATCGTGGTGTGCGAGTCGGTGCCCATCAGCGTGTCGGGGATGGCGACCTTGCGGTCTCCAAAATCGCGGACCTGCACCACCTTGGCGACGTACTCGAGGTTGACCTGGTGGCAGATGCCCATGCCGGGCGGCACCAGTGAGAAGTTGTTGAAGGCTTGCTGCGCCCAGCGGAGGAGCGCGTAGCGCTCATGGTTGCGCTCGATCTCCTTCTGGATGTTGCGCGTATACGAATCGCGGAAGCCGAAGGAGTCGACCTGGACCGAGTGGTCGATGATGAGGTCCACCGGGACGAGTGGGTCGACCTTGCGTGCATCTTTGCCCGCGCGCTGCATGGCCGAGCGCATGGCGGCGAGGTCGACGACGGCGGGTACGCCGGTGAAGTCCTGCATCAGAACGCGTGCCGGGAGGAAAGGCAGCTCCACATCTTCCCCGCGTGCCGCGGGCCAGGTTGCCAGCGCGGCGATGTTCTCTTCGTCGGTCGTGCCGGCTTCGACCAGCCGGATCAGACCCTCGAGGAGCACCTTGACTGTCATCGGCAGTAGGGATGGGTCGGCGACTCCCGACTGGGGCAGGGCGCTCAGCGGATAGAACTCGAGCTCGGTGCCGCCGAGTCGCGTCCTGTTGATCACATTCGAAATGCTAGCTAGGTTCGAGGTGAGTTCGGGAACGGCCGGCCCGGGTCATCTCCTCGACGATGCGGCGCACGCCTCCGGCGGTCTGAATGTCTTCGATCGGCGATGGCAGGGCGAGGCGCCAGTTGGGGAACTCCGTCGTCGTTCCCGGCACGTTCGGCCGTTCATGCACCCCGAGGGCGTCTTCCATAGAGACCAGCACAATCCGAGGTCGGCCCTGGGCGAGCGACCTGTACGCGGCGATCGAAACGTCGAGCGGTGGCGTGTCGTCCGGAAGATGCGTCATATTCACAAGCTTTTCGCGGAGGTGATGAAGCCGGTGCTCCGGTTCGCTGTGCGTCCAGATCCCTGCCACGGTAGGCAGGTCGTGCGTGCCGACCGCGGCCACCGCATCGTGCGGCCATTGCGCCGGCTCGGAGCCTTCGAACCACAGCAAGCGGTAAGACAGCGAGCCTATTTCGTCCAGGCTCTTGCGCACTGCCGGCTCGACCAGGCCGAGGTCTTCGCCGATGACGAAGGCTTTGGCGCGCCCGCTTTCGAGAGCGAGCAACCGCAACAGCGCCGGCGCGGGATAGCGGACGTACGCGCCGTGGGAAGGGGTCATGCCTTGCGGAATCCAGAACAGACGGAACAACCCCATCACGTGGTCTAGCCGTACGCCCGCGGAGTGCCGACTCGCGCCGCGGATCGCGTCCACGAACGGAGCCCATCCGGCGTCGCTCAACTTCCATGGGTTTAAGGGGGGCAAGCCCCAGTCCTGACCGTCGCGAAAAAATTCATCGGGTGGTGCGCCGACCCGCATGCCGGGTGCCAGGTAGTCCTGCCACCGCCACGCGTCGAACCCGTCGGAGGCGAAGCCGACCGGCACGTCGGCGATGAGGCCGATCTCTCGCGATGCTCGGGCCAACTGGCGGTCGAGGTGGAACTGCAGCCATTGGTGATAGGCGACGCGTTGGGCGAGCTCCCGCCGCGCCGTTTTCGTGCCGGCTCCGTCCGGGCGGCGCACATCTTCCGGCCACTTGCGCCATGCCCGCCCGTGGGTCTCGCAAAGCACACTGAACGTCGCGAACTCGCGCAGCGTCTTGCCCTGCCGCCGCACCCATGACTCGAATCCCTTCGGCTTCGGAGCAATCCGGAAGATTCTCTCCATTGCATCCGACTTGAGGCGGAAGACCTGGTCGTAGTCGATGATTCGCTGGCGGTTGAGTTCGCGTGCGGCGTCGCGAATTGGTGCCAATTCGCTGTCGATCTGCTGCGCGCCTTCGACCTCGTCCACATTCAGGTAGACGACGTTGCAAAACCGGCGCGTCGACGCGTAGTAGGGAGAGGGTTCATAGGGAAATGTCGGGGTCTGGGCGCCCAGCGGGTTGAGCAGGATGAGAGACGCGCCTGCTTCTCTCGACCATCGCGCGAAATGGCGCAGGTCGGCGAGGTCGCCGATGCCCCAGCTGTCGCGCGAGCGCAGCGCGTACAGTTGCGCGGCCCATCCCCACACTCGTTCGGGGGGGTCGGCGCATTTGATGACTGTGTCGGCCCCTCCGGCGCCGTTGGCCCCTCCGGCGCCTTCGGCGCCACCTCCCCATGAATGGGGAGGACTTTCGACCAGTGAGTGGGGAGGAGTTGGATCGTCGTTCGCATCTGCTCCCATGGCCTCGAGGATTGCCTGTTCGGTTTCTGGTGTGGTCTGGACGAGATCGCCCTGCCATCCGTAATAGGACGGGAGGATCCCCCAGCGCTGTGCGCGTTCGGACATTTGGGGGTCTATCGTTTCATCGAAGGTGGGCAAGCTGCACCACGTACCCGGCGAGCAGTGCACCTCGGGCACCGCGCAGACGTCCGGGATGACAAGGCTCGCGGCGCTGTCCGGCGATACAGTCGGGAGCCACGCGATATGGATGGGGGAGACGCACGTGGAGCCGGGTGTCGCCTCGGGACCGCACCACCACGGCGAGAGCGAGACCGGGATTTACATCGTCTCGGGCCATCCGGAGTTCATCTACCTGGAGGACGGCCGCGAGGTCCGGCTGCGGACCAAGCCGGGCGACTACATCTACGTCCCGCCGTTCGTGCATCACATCGAGTCCAACGCGCACTCCGAGGACGAGGCGGTCGTCGTGATCGCTCGGAGCACTCAGGAAGCAATAGTTGAAAACGTGGAGAGGCTATAAGCATGGCAATCGCAGAAGATCTTGAGGTCGCGTCTTTTCTGAAGCAGCAGCCGAAGAAGCTGTTCATCGGCGGCCGGTGGGTGGAGTCGGCGAGCGGCAAGACCTTTGAAACGATCGATCCCTCGAGTGGCCAGGTGCTGGCCAAAGTTGCCGAGGGAGACGTGGAAGATATCGACCGCGCAGTGGCCGCGGCCCGCAAGGCACACGAGAGCGGTGTCTGGCGGGAGCTCCCGCCGGCGGAGCGGGCCAAGATGCTGTGGAAAGTCGGCGACCTGATCGAAGAGCGAGCACAGGAGTTTGCTCAGCTGGACAGCCTCGACAACGGCAAGCCGATCAACGAGATGCTTCTGTTCGATGTCCCGATGTCGGCCGCCACCTTCCGCTATTACGCCGGGTGGGCGACGAAGCTCGACGGAGCGACGCAGCAGACGTCGTTTCCGGGCAAGTACCTCAGCTACACGCTCCGCGAGCCGGTGGGTGTGGTGGGCCAGATCATTCCCTGGAACTTCCCGCTGATGATGGCCGCCTGGAAGGTCGCCCCCGCTCTGGCATGTGGCAACACGGTCGTGCTGAAGCCGTCTGAAGAGACTCCGCTGAGCGCGCTGCTCCTGGCCGAGATCATGCAGGAGGCGGAGATTCCGGACGGCGTCTTCAACGTCGTACCGGGCTTTGGCGAAACGGCGGGCGCGCGGCTGGCCGCGCATCCCGATGTCGACAAGATTGCCTTCACCGGTTCGACCGAGGTGGGCAAGCTCATCGCCAAGGCGGCGGCGGACAGCAACCTGAAGCGCGTTAGTCTCGAGCTGGGCGGCAAGTCGCCCAACATCGTGTTCTCCGACGCCAACCTCAGGCGCGCCACGTCGAGCGCGTTCCTGGGCAACTTCTACAACCAGGGCCAGATGTGCTCTGCGGGATCGCGCCTTTTCGTGCAGAACGACGTGTATGACAAGACGCTCGACGAGCTGACCAAGATCGTCGAGCAGACGCGCCTCGGCCCCGGCATCGACCCCATGACTCAAATGGGCCCGTTGGTCTCCAGGAAGCAGATGGAGCGCGTGCTCGGCTACATCAGCGTGGGCACGAAGGAAGGGGCGCGGCTGGTGGCCGGCGGCAAGAAGCCGGAGGGCCTTGACTCTGGCTTTTTCGTCACCCCGACCGTGTTCGCCGACGTCGACGGCAAGATGCGCATCGCGCAGGAGGAGATCTTCGGCCCTGTGCTCGCGGCGATCCCTTTCAGCTCGGAAGAGGATCTCATCGCGAAGGCGAACGACACGATGTACGGATTGGTTGCGGGCGTGTGGACGAACGACGTCAAGCGGGCGCATCGCGTGGCGCACGCGTTGAAGGCGGGCGCCGTCTACGTCAACTGCTACAACGTCCTCGATCCGGCCACGCCGTGGGGCGGCTTCAAGCAGAGCGGTTGGGGTCGGGAGCTGGGTGCTTACGCCCTCGATCTCTACACAGAGGTCAAGAACGTGATCGTGGACATCGGCTGAAACCAACCGCATTCGTTGCGGCGATCCTTCTGGGCGCAAGCTGCACGCAAGGTCCGGCGGCTCAGGGCCCGCCGACCGCGCGAGCAACGCCGAGCCACGCAGCGTCACCGTCGCCGGCTCCGTCACCCACTCCCGTCAATCCGGCCGATGTCTTCCAGCACCCGCTGCCGACTTGGTCCCCGCACTGCCTTGGATTCGGGAGCGAATGGCGGTACTGCGACGGCACGCCGCTGCGGTCCTGTCCGAATGGGGCGGTCTGGCTTCACACTGGAGTCGACATCTCAACGGGCATCCAGCCGGTGATGGCTGCGGGAGATGGCGAGATCGCGGGCTACATCACCGATCCGCAGTTTCGCGGCGGGATCTTGATTCGTCACCACACCACCTCGGGCGTCGTGTTGACGCAGTACTGGCATGTTTGGCCGCGCGCTGGATTCAGCGCCGGCACGCCGGTCAAGCGGGGCCAGGTCTTCGCCGACATCGCGGACATGGGAAGCCAGACCCACTTCCACTTCGCCGTGTTCCAGGGAGACTTCGAAAGTCACGCGTGGAACGGCGCGCTGCCGCCGGCCGCGTGCTCAGGGTTTCCGGCTTTCCCCTACCACTTCATCGACCCCAACGCGTTCCTCAACGCGCACACCGATCGGTCGTAAGAGAGAGGGGCTCCCGGCTGGGAGCCCCTCGAGAGTTGCTAGCTGCCGTTGACCGCGCTGACCAGGTCCGGGATCAGGTTCGCCGCGTTCGGCGTGCCGAGTCCGGTGACCGGGTCCCAGCCTGTCGAGGCCGAATAACCCGGAATGGTCGAGTCGGTCTGGTTGTTGCCGGTCGTCACGTCGAAGAAGTCGTTGGCGTAGCGAGATGAGCTGGTGCCGATCTTGTAGAGCCCCGGGTTGATCAGACCGAGGCCGTTGCCCCCGTTGATCTGGTCGGCGATGGCCACCATCGCGGCCCACTGCGGGCAGCTGAGTGACGTGCCGCCGATGTCATACCAGCCGGTGCTGCAGGGCGCTGTCGTGCCATTCGGCTGAAGGCACTTCAA
>VBKD01000108.1 GCA_005888075.1 Chloroflexota bacterium | reverse complement strand
TCGCCTCTGGTGTGATCACCGCCGGGCACGCGCGCGCCCTCATCGCGCTCGAGTCCCAAGAGGCGCAGGAGCATGGCCTGAAGGTCGTGATCGCACGGCACCTTTCTGTGCGCCAGGCGGAGAACTGGGTGAGGACGTATCGCCCCAAGCGCGTGCGCCGTCCCGATTCGGCAACCGACCTTCGCGCGCTCGCCGCGGACATCGAGTCCTCGCTCGGGCTGCCGATCAAGCTCACAGGCAGTCTCAACCGTGGCCAGCTCGAGGTTCGATATTCCAGTCGCGAAGAGCTCGAACGGGTCTGCGCTAAGCTCGTT
>VBKD01000107.1 GCA_005888075.1 Chloroflexota bacterium | reverse complement strand
CGAAGGCCTGTCGATGTGGGCCACGCTCGACGACAACGACTATCTCATCGCCAACAAGATCGACTACCGGCTGCACGCTCCGCAGCGGGGCGACATCATCATCCTTCGACCGCCGACCGACAACTCGAAGGATTTCATCAAGCGCGTCATCGCGCTACCGGGCGAGCGCCTCCTCATCCGCGATGGGATCGTCTACATCAATGGCCACAAGCTGGACGAACCGTATCTACCTGAGCAATGGACGGTGTTCACCAACTGGCCGGCGAACAATCCGAACGGGCAGCTGATGGGTCCCAACGAGTATTTCGTGATGGGGGACAACCGCAACCGCTCGCAGGATTCACGCACCTTCGGACCGATCACGCGCGACCGCGTCGATGGACGCGCGTGGTTCCGCATCTGGCCGCTCGCCTATTTCGGCGGCATCTACTCGCAGCAACCGATCCTCGAAACCGGGAGTGCCGCTTTCGGCTGATCAGGCTCCGACGGCGAGTCGGAACGCGGTGTCTCGAGCGAAGGGCCCGATGACCGCAATCTGGATCGGGTTCAGCAACAGGTCGGCCGCCACTCGTTTGATGTCGGCGGCCGTCACCGCGTCGACGAGGGCGATCTCGTCCTCGACCGTCTTGATCTCGCCGAGCAGCAATTCCTGATAGCTCAGCCAGAACGAGACCCCGTTGGTGGTCTCCAGCTCCAGACGCAGCCGCCCTTTGGTGAACTCCTTGGCGCGAACCAGCTCGTCATCGAAGACCTCGCGTTCCGCGAGGCTGTGCAGCTCGACGATGGCGGCCTTCACCGCGTCGACAGCTTTCTTCGGCTCGACGCCTATGTACAGGCCCAGATAGCCCGTGTCGCGGTGCTTCTGCGTGAAGCTGTGCACGTCATAGGCAAGGCCGAGGCGCTCGCGAATGTTCAGGAACAGCCGGGAGCTCATGCCTTCACCGAGCACGGTGTTCAGGAGGTCAAGCGTGTAGCGGTCCGGATGCCGGTAGCTGAACGCACGCATGCCAAGACAGATGTGAGCTTGCTCCGTCTTGCGCCGCCGCAGCAGCACTCGAGGACCATCGAGCGGCGCCGGAGGCAAGGCGGGTAGCGCTCCGTTGATGCCGGCGGGCAACGTCAGGCGTGGAGTCACGATGGACCGCAGCCGGTCATCCTCGAGCGACCCCGCCGCACCGATGACCAGATTCGGCAGCCGGTAATGCGCGTCGGCGTACTCGAGAATGTCGTCGCGCGTCAGCCTGGCGACGGACTCCTCTGTGCCGGCGATGTCGCGGCCGAGCGGATGGTCCGGCCAGATGATCTCTTCGAACAGGTTTTGCACGAACTCCTGGGGCTGGTCCTGGTACATCCGCAGCTCTTCGAGGATGACGGTGCGCTCTCGCTCGACATCCGCCGGGTCGAGCTTGGAGCTGGTGACGATGTCAAAAAGGACGTCGAGCGCCAGGTCCAGATGCTCGGAGGGGACGCGCGCCCAGTAAGCGGTTAGCTCCTTGTCCGTCGACGCGTTGATAAAGCCGCCGACTCCTTCGATCGCGTCGGCGATCTCCTTCGAGCTCGCGCGCTTTTTCGTGCCCTTGAAATGCAGGTGCTCGATGAAATGAGAGACTCCGGCGAGGCGCTCGTCCTCGAGTCGTGAACCCCCACCGAACATGAAGACGACGCTGGTCGAATGCCGCTCGGGCATCGAGGCGGTGACCAGCCTGGCGCCTCCCGACAGCGCGTGAACATGATGCGGGGAGGCCATCGGAGCGCCAGTATAGGACCGCTTGAGAGCTCTGCCCTTGCAGGTTCAACTGTGCCTTTCCGGCGCTCCCCTCCCGACCGGGCTCGCTTCGCGAGCCGGGTCACCCTCCCCATGAATGGGGAGGGATTGCCCGGACTAGTTCAACTCTGCTTTTGCGCCGCCCTCGCGCAGCGCGCCCAGCGCCGCGTACAGGGTCATCGCCACAAAGTCCGCCGGCATGCCGTCCGACACCGCATCGAGGGCTTCGCCCAGGTAGCGGCGGACGTTGGGCGCCAGCTCCTCTTCGGGAAGCTCTAGACAGTCACGAATCGCCTCGGCGATCTCGGTCGGCGTGATCTCTTCGTCGCCGGCCTCATCGGCGACCGAGTTGACCAGCGCTATCGCCTTCCGGATCCGCTCCGCAGCGGCCCGGCTAGGCATTGTCCCCTGACCGCCCCGCTACTCTGCGGCCGGCTTGCGGGGGCCGACCACAACTCGGCGGTCGGGTTCCTCGCCGATGCTCGAGCTGGTCACGTCGGGGTCGCCTTCGAGCGCGAGGTGGATGGCGCGCCGCTCGAACGGCTGCATCGCATCGAGGGTGATCGCGTCGCCGGTCATCTTCACCTGGCGCGCGGCTCGCATCGCGATCTCTCGCACGGTGTGCTCACGCCGCTGGCGATACCGCTCGACGTCGACGATGATCCGCTCACCCTCGTCGAGGTGCCGGCCCACCATGACATTGGTCACCGACTGCAGGGCGCGCAGCGTCTCGCCGCGCCAGCCGATGAGCGCTCCGAGGTCGCGACCGCTGATGTCCAGGGTGATCGGCTCGCTGCCGGTTCGCACCGAGACCTGGGCACGGATCCCCATGTGCTTCAGCAGGGTCTCGACCAGCCCGCGGGCGATCTCCCCCTTGCCGTTGGCCGGGGCGGGAATTGAATGGTCCGGCGCGTTCGGGTCGATCACGCTGACCTCGACGATCGTCTCCTCGGCGGTCTCGCTCAGGATCTTCACGTCGACGTTTCGCCGGCTCTCCTTGAGCTCGATCAACGCGACATCCACAGCCTCGTCCAGAGTGCGGCCGCGGCCTTCAGCAGATTTCATCTAGCGCTCACTCCTTGCCACCTATCTCCTGGGCTTTTTCGGTTTGGACCCATTTTTGCGGGGCGGGTTCCTGGGGGGCTCTCCCTGGCCCTTCGGGCCCAGGTTCTTGGTTCCGCCCTGGCCTTTCGCCGGAAGCGCCGGCGCCCCGCCACCCACAGACCTGAACCGCGCCGGCAACACATTTCCCCACCCGACCACGAAGCTCTGCTGAATGATACTGACGCAGTTTCCGATAAACCAATAGAGGCCGAGGCCGGCGGGAACGTTCAGGGCGAAGATGCCGATCATCAGCGGCGAGATCCAGAGCATGGTCCGCTGCATCTGCTGCGTTTGCGCCTCTTGCTCCGTCGGGTTGGGCGGCGTGGGCATCTGCAGCATCCGGGACTGGATCAACGTGGTCAGCGCCGCGAGCAGCGGAAAGATGAGGTAGGTGAGCGCTGGGATGGGTAGGCCCGCGATGAGCAGGTGGTGATTGGGGTAGTCGTTGAGGTTGGGGATGAAGAGGAAGTGCGCCGCGACGTGCGAGCTCTTCGAGAAGTTGGTGAACACGTAGTACAGCGCGATCAGGACAGGCGTCTGGATGATCAGGGGCAGACAGCCGATCATCCCGCTCAAGGGATTCACCCCGTGCTCCTGGTAGAGCTTCATCATCTCCGCGTTCAGCTTTTCCCGATCCTTGCCGTACTTCTTGCGAAGGTCGGAGACCTGAGGGGCCAGCTTGCGCTGCTCCGCGTAGGTCTTTCGCTGGGTGACGAGCTGGAACTGCTGCAGCGGCGCGAGCAGGAGCCGGATGATGATGGTCACCACGATGATGGCCAGCCCGTAGGCGCCGATCGCCTGGAAAACAGAGACGGTCTGGACCTGGTCGTAGATGTAGTTCAGCAGCCGTGTCAGGGTCTCGCCGAAGACAACCCACCACAGATGCTGAATGGGCAGAAGCGCGTCGAATGGCGAGGCTAGGAAGATGTAAGCAACTCCATATCAGGGCACCGGGTCATAGCCGCCCTTGGCGAAGGGGTGGCAGCGCGCGATACGGGCCGCGCCCATCCAGCCACCCTTGAGCCAGCCGTACTTCCCGACAGCCTCGTACGTGTACTGGGAGCAGGACGGGTAGTAGCGGCAGGATGGCGGCAGAATCTTGGAAAACGTCATCTGGTAGCCACGGATCAAAGCCAGCAGCAGCCTCGTCATGAATTGAGCCTCGCGAGCCTGAGCGCTGCCTGCGACGCCTCTGCCTTCAGGTCGGCATACGAAATTTCGAGCGCTCCAGGGCGGGCGATCAGGACCACGTCATATCGTATTCCCAGCCGGCTCAGAGGCGAATCCACCCCGAGCAGCTCCGTGCGAGAAACTTCGCGAAGTCGGCGGCGGGCCCGATTGCGATCGACCGAGCCCTTGATCGCCCGGCTGACCGTCACCCCGATCCGGTTT
>VBKD01000106.1:8273-9604 GCA_005888075.1 Chloroflexota bacterium | reverse complement strand
GACCCGCCGCGCCAGCAGGTCTGCCTCCTCGAGGTAGTGCGTGGTCAGGATGACCGTGCGACCCCTGCCCGCGAGGCCGGCGATCTCTTGGAGAAAGAGGCGCCGCCCTTCGACGTCCAGCCCGACAGTGGGCTCATCGAGGAAGAGCACGTCGGGATTCCCGCAGACGGCGAGCGCGAGGTACAGCCGCTGGCGCTGCCCGCCGGAGAGGTCTTTGACCAGGCTTTTGGCCTTCTCCTCCAGGCCGGCCATCGCGATCGCCTGCGATACGGGCAGCGGCGCCGGATAGTAAGAGGCGAAGAGCTCGACGAGCTCCTCGACCTTCAGCATCCCGGGCACACCGGACTCCTGGAGCATGACGCCGATGCGCCTGCGCGCCCTGAGGTCCCGCGGGTGCATGCCGAAGAGCCGTGCCTGGCCCGCGGTCGGTTGGCGCGTCCCCAGCATGATGCTGATCGAGGTCGTCTTGCCGGCGCCGTTGGGGCCGAGCATCGCGACCACCTCACCTGCGTCAATCGTCAGGGTCACGTCCTCGAGCGCCTGAACGTCGCCATAACGCTTCGAAACGTGGCTCAGCTCGATCATGCGAGCCGAGGGTACGCTTGTGCGGTGCCGACGATCTTTACGCAGATCATCGACGGCAAGCTGCCCGCCCGTTTCGTTTGGCAAGACGAAAAGTGCGTCGTCTTTCTGTCCAACCGGCCGCTGCGTCCGGGGCACTGCCTGGTGGTGCCGCGGCAGGAGGTCGACCACTGGATCGACCTGGAGCCCGCGCTGCTGGGGCACCTCGCGGAGACGGCGCAGGTCATCGGCCGGGCGCAGATGTCAGGCTTCAAGCCCGAGCGCATCGGCCTGATGCTGGCGGGCCTTGAGGTGCCGCACTGCCATTTTCACGTGGTGCCGATTCGCGGCCTACATGACCTGGACTTCGGCAACCAGGACCCAAATCCAGACACGGCGATGATGGACCAAGCGGCGGAGACGATCCGTCGCGAGCGCCGAGCCGCCGGCTACTCGCAGGTCTCGGATTAATCCCCGAGCGCGCTTTCCAGCTGGTCGAGGTGCATCTCGAGGTGGTTGAGCAGCGGAAGGCGGGCCACCTCTTCCGCGGTCATGCTGCCTCCGCCGTCGGTCTGAGCCGACCTCTTCAGGGACGCGAGCTCGGCGGTGCGCAGGATCTTGATCGTGCGCTCGTGGTCTGCCAGGGCCATACGGACGAGGTCGGCCGGTTGCAGCTGAGACATCCGGTCCCCCGCGACATCACGCTGGTTGGCGGCTTCGAGGAGCGCGAGCTCAGATGTCTGGCCGCTGGAGATCCTGTGCACCATGAC
>VBKD01000106.1:0-8264 GCA_005888075.1 Chloroflexota bacterium | reverse complement strand
GCAAGCCGCGCCGACGCTTGTTCCAACCGGTCGGCGAGCAGCTGCCGGTCGTGCTCGTGCATCTCGTCCAGGAACGACTGGACCTCGCTCATGGTGAAGGCGGTGCTCTCGATTCTCACTTCGGTTCAATGTAAGGAGTAACAGCGCGATGTGCCACTCTGACGATTCCCGTCCTCCTCTCCCCCCGATCAGCGGTGCCGCGGCCGACCAGGGTGACCTGGTGCTAACCGCGTCGGATGGCAACAAGTTCGCAGCCTATTTCGCACGAGCGTCCGAACCCACTGGCGCAGGCATGGTCGTGCTCCCGGACGTGCGGGGCCTGCACCACTTCTACAAGGAGCTGGCGCAGCGCTTTGCGGAAGCCGGCATCGACGCGGTGGCGATCGACTACTACGGCCGGACCGCCGGGATCGGCGACCGCAGCGACTCATTCGAGTACGCACCCCACATGGAGAAGACGACCAACGAGAACATCAGCGACGACGTCGCCGCCGCCGTCGCATACCTGAAGTCGAAGGACGGCGGTTCGGTCAAGTCGGTTTTCACGGTTGGCTTCTGCTACGGGGGTTCCAACTCCTGGAACCAGTCCGCCGCCGGCCACGGCCTCAACGGAGCCATCGGCTTCTACGGAAGGCCGGCAAGAAGCGAGCCGTTCATCCCGGGGATGAAAGCGCCGCTGCTGCTCCTGGTCGCCGGCGCAGACGCCGCCACGTCAGCCGAGCAAGCCGGCGCGTTCGACCAGAAGCTGACCGAGGCAGGCGTGCCCCACGAAAGACACGTCTACCCAGGCGCCCCCCACAGCTTCTTCGACCGGACGTACGACCAATGGAAGGAAGCAGGCGACGACGCATGGCAAAGAATGCTGACCTTCATCAACCAAAACTCAAAGTAGAAGAGGGCGAGTAGGAGAGGGCAAGGGCGCAACTCCTCCCCATTTATTGGGGAGGTGGCCGCTGCCCGAAGGGCACCGGCCGGAGGGGCCGACTGCGAACCATGTTTCGACCTGGTGTCCTAGATTGAGACCCTGGCTCTTATATTGCTAGGAATGGCAAGGCTGGCCCCCGGGTCCAAAACCGCCCCCAAGTCTCCCTCCAACCTCCCCGCCGGCCTCCTCGCCGAGCTCGGCCGCCGTCGGGCCGGCATGGCCAGGCACATGGCACGCGCCGTGGTCAGCCTCGTCCGTTGGGACGACTCGACCGGCGTGCCCCCCCAAAGGGAGGCCATCGTCCGCGCCTGCGAAGCGGGCCTCGACCTATTCCTCGCCACCGCCCGGGAAGCCCGCCCGGCCACCAACGAGGAGCTGCGCCGCGTGGCCCAGCTGGGCATCCTCCAGGCCCGCAGCAGCCAGTCCGTCGAGCCGATCCTCGCCGCATATCGAATCGCCGCGAGGGTCGCGTGGGAAGAGATCCTTCGCGCCTGGCGCGGCCATCCTGATGGCACACCCGAGGCGATCATGATCACGGCGAACTACGTTTTCGCGGCCCTGGACCAGGTCGCGGCGGAGGTCACCAAGACCTACCTCCACGCGCGCGAGCAGCACATGCAGCGCGGCACCCGCGCCCACGATCGCCTTTTCCATTCTCTGATCAGCGACAACTTCGACTCGGAGCTGGAGCTCCAGAAGCAAGCCCTCGCGCTCAACACCCCGATCACCGCGACGGGCTACATCGCGCTCGTCTGCAAGCTCGTGATCGGAAATCGAGAAAGTGAGCGAGGGGGTCAGTCATTGGTCGAGGTGGCCGCGTCCATCGACGTGCCGCGCGGCGTGCTGATGCACCCGACCGATCCGAGCACGCTCGTCGTGCTGTGGCCAGCCGAGTCGATGACCGACGGCGACGCCGCCCGGCAGTTCGTCATTCAGCTGCAGGAGGAAGCGGTGCAGCGCTCACGCACCGCACGCGCACGCGTGCGAGCCGGGGTCGGCGGCTACCACTCGGGCTTGCACGGCATCTCGCGCTCGTTCCTCGAGGCCCAGCAGGCGATCGACGCCGGCCGCAAGCTGCGACCCGACGCGGTGGTGCACGGCCACGACGAGGTGATCCCCCACCTGGTGCTGACGCAGAACCCGCAGCTGGCCCAGCGTTTTGTCAGCCACAACCTCGGGCGTCTGACGAATCCGAAGGTGCGCAACCGCGAGCAGCTGCTCGACACTCTCGAGGCCTACCTGGTCACCGGCTCGGTCAAGGAAGCCGCGTCCACACTGCACCTGCACCGGCACACCGTCCTGTACCGCCTGGAAAAGCTCCGCGAGCTGCTGGGTGGAGACCTGGATTCGCCACCGGCTCGACTCCGGCTTCAGCTGGCCCTCGATCTGCGCAAGCTGCTGTAGGCCTTGGATTTGCCCTAAAGTTCGACTTCGAGTCCAAACAAAGACCCCAGTTTTGCCACCTGTGGCCACTATGATTTGGCCCTGCGGTCCCTATGCTTGGATCCATGACATCCAACTCCAACGGCCGCCGCGTGGCCGTGACCGGCATGGGCTTCATCACCCCGATCGGCAATGACCTCGAAACCGTGTGGTCGAACATGATCGAGGGCGTCTCCGGTGTCGGCCAGATCACGCGTTTCGACACGACCGGCTTCGACACCACCATCGCGGCCGAGGTCAAGAGCTTCAACGCCGAGGACTACATGGACCGCAAGACCGCCCGGCACATCGGGCGCTATTGCCAGTTCGCCCTGGCCGCCTCCAAGCAGGCACTTGCCCACGCGGGACTCAACCCTGCGGAGATGGATCCGGAGGACGTCGGCGTGATCGTCAGCTCAGGCATCGGCGGGATGGAGGAGATCGAGAAAAGCCACACCCAGCTGATGGAGCGCGGGCCGAAGCGCATCAGTCCCTTCACCGTGCCGATGATGATCGCCGACATGGCGGCCGGCATCGTGGCCATCCACACGCAAGCCGGCGGTCCCAACTACGCCATCGTCAGCGCGTGCGCGTCAAGCGCGCACGGCATCGGAGAAGCCTCGGAGATCATCAAGCGAGGCGACGCCATCGCGATGGTGGCGGGAGGTTCTGAAGCGACGATCACGCCCCTCACGATGGGCGCGTTCTGCCAGATCAAGGCGACGAGCGAGCGCAACGACGAGCCAGAGAAGGCATGCCGGCCGTTCGACGTCGGCCGCGACGGATTCGTCATGGGCGAGGGCTCGGTGATGTTCTTGCTCGAAGACATGGACCACGCCAAGAAGCGGGGCGCCAGGATCTACGCGGAAATCGCGGGCTACGGCGCGAGCGCCGATATGTATCACTTCACCGCACCGCAGCCGGAGGGCAAGGGAGCCGCTCGGGCCATGCGGCAGGCTCTGGAGAAGAGCGGTGTCGACCCGACGTCGGTCGGCTACATCAACGCGCACGGAACGTCGACCAAGCTCGGTGACATCGCCGAGACCAGGGCCATCAAGACGGTGTTCGGCGATCACGCTCACAAGCTCGCGGTCAGCTCGACCAAGTCGGTGCACGGCCACCTGCTCGGCGCAGCCGGCGCCATCGAGGCCGCCGCGTGCGTGATGGCCCTCGACCGCGGACTGTTGCCGCCGACCATCAACCTGGACGACCAGGACCCGGAGTGCGACCTCGACTACGTGCCCAACAAGGCGCGCAAGACGGACGCCAAGGTGGCCATCTCGAACTCGTTCGGGTTCGGCGGCCACAACGCGACGCTCGTGATCAAAAGCCCCGCGGGCAGCAACTAACAGGAGGAAGGATTGCCCATGGCAACCCAGCTCGATTTCAAGGAACTTCAGGACCTCGCGGCCGAGATCCTCGGCGTCGACCCGAACCAGGTCCAGATGGACAAGAGCTTTCAGCGTGATCTCGCGGCCGACTCGCTCGACCTGGTCGAGCTCATCGCGGCCGTCGAGGACAAGTACGACGTCGAGCTCCCCGAAGAGGAGCTCGAGAACATGAAGGTCATCGGCGATCTGTGGAAGTACCTGGAGCAAAAGACCGCCGAGCGGCTGGAGGCCTAGCGACGATGGCGACCATCACGACCAACTACCGCGCCCGGTCGGATGCGGTGCAGCTCCGTTCCTTCAAGGCCAAGGGCAGGCCGAGCGCCATCGCCGGCGTCGGCGTCTATGCGCCGGAAAAGGTCCTGACCAATTTCGACCTCGAAAAGATGATGGATACGTCCGACCAGTGGATCCGGGAGCGGACCGGCATCCATCGCCGCCACATCGCCGAGCCGGGGACCACCACGTTCGAGGTGGCGACCAAGGCCGCCCGATCGGCGCTCGACGCCGCGGGCATCACCGCCAAGGACCTCGACATGATCCTGGTCGGTACATCGTCGCCTGATGGTCCGTTTCCGTCGGTCGCGTGCCGCGTGCAGAACGAGCTCGACGCGCCGGGCGCGGTGGCGTGGGACACGCTGGCCGCATGCACCAGCTTCGTGTACGCGCTTTCCATCGCCGACTCGTTCATCGCGACAGAGCGCGCCGACACCGTGCTCGTCATCGGCGCCGAGGTGCTCTCGCGCATGTTGAATTACTCCGACCGCGGCACCGCCGTCATCTTCGGCGACGGGGCGGGCGCCGCGATCGTTCGGGCCGCACCGCGGGGCGCGGGTTTTCTCAGCTGGTGCCTGGGCTCTGACGGTCGCGGGTACGCGCAGGTGACGTGCGGCAACATCGAGAAAGGCGCCTATGCGGCCAAGGATGCGACTCCATTCATCGACATGGTCGGCCCCGACGTCTTCAAGTTCGCGGTCGACATCTTCATCCGGCAGGCCAACGAGGTCTGCCAGACGGCCGGCGTCGCACTGGATGACATCGACCTGTGGGTTCCCCACCAGGCCAACTTCCGCATCATCGACGCCGCGGCGCGGCGCATCGGGCTGCCCATGGACCGGGTGGCCGTGAACATCGATGAATACGGCAACACCTCGAGCGCTTCGATCCCGCTCGCCCTCGAAGAGGCCGTCCGCCAGGGTCGCGTGAAGACCGGCGACCACGTCCTGCTCGCCGGATTCGGCTCAGGACTGACATGGGGAGCAACCCTCCTCAAGTGGGCATAACCGCAATGACATGGAGATAAAGCTCGCCGGACCGATCGCTCTTCTCTTCCCAGGCCAGGGGGTTCAGGCGCCCGGCATGGGCAAGAGGCTGCACGACCGCTACCCCGCAGCGCGCCGTGTGTTCGAACGCGCCGAGGAGATCCTCCAGATGCCTGTCCGCCGCCTTTGCTTCGAAGGCCCCGTCGAAGAGCTGAACCGCACCGATGTCATCCAGCCGTGCGTGATGACGGTGTGCTGGGCGGCATATGAGGTGTGGCGCGAGAGCTACGGCGTCGAGAACGTGAGCGTGACCGCGGGTCATAGCCTCGGCGAGATCGCGTCGCTGGCCGCCGCGGGCTCGATTCCATGGGAAGCCGCGCTGCTGCTCGTCAAAGAGCGCGGCCGCGTGATGGCTGAAACCGCCGGAGAGCACGTCGGGATGATCGCCATCGTCGGGCTCCCCGAAGCGCAGGTCGAGAGCATCCGCGTAGAAGCCTCCAGGCTCGGCAAGCTCTGGATCGCCAACCGCAATGCGGACGTGCAGTTCGTGCTTTCCGGCGAGATGTCGGCGGTGGAAGAGGCAGAGAGACTTGCCCTGGCTGCCGGTGCGCGTCGGGCGCTCATCCTCACCATCCCGCTTGCCGCGCACACGCCTTTGATGGAAGCCGCGGCCGCGGCCTTTCGGAAGGCGGTGGACCTCCTGCCCCTCAAGGCGCCGTCGATCCCGATCCTGGCCAACGCGTCTGGTGAGGCGCTGCGCACCGTCGCCGCGCTGCAGGAGGAGCTCCGGCAGCAGATGCTGAGGCAGGTCGACTGGGCACGGACGATGGTCTCGATGCGCGCCATGAAGGTGCGCACCGTGGTCGAGCTCGGCCCCGGCCGGGTTCTGGCCAGCCTCGCCGCCAAGCACATCCCGGGCGTCGACACCTGGAATGCGGAAGAGCTCTTCATCGATTTTGCGAGCCCCAAGACGACCACGGCTTGATGGGAGACCTCGACGGTAAGACCGCTCTGGTCACCGGCGGTGGAAAGGGCATCGGTCGAGCCATCAGCCAGGCGCTCGCCGGAATGGGCGCGCGCGTGGTGGTGAATTACCGTTCCGACAAGACCGCGGCGGAAGAGACCGCCGCGTCCCTGCCCGACGCGACGGCACATCAAGCCGACGTGGGGGACCCTTCGCAGGTCGAGGCGATGCTGAAAGCGATCGGCCGGGTCGACGTGCTGGTCAACAACGCCGGCGCAGTGCGCGACAAGCTGCTCATCCAGATGTCGCCGCCGGATTGGGACGACCTCATCCGCACCGACCTGCTGTCGGCGTTTGCAACAACGAAGGGCGCGATCATGTCCGGCATGATGCGTGCCCGGTGGGGCCGCATCGTCAACATCTCGTCGATCGTCGGCATCACCGGCAACGCGGGCCAGTCGAACTACGCAGCAGCGAAGGCCGGGCTCATCGGCTTCACCAAGTCGGTCGCGCGTGAGTATGGTTCGCGCAACATCACATGCAACGCGGTCGCGCCCGGATACGTGCGCACGGAGCTGACCACGGGTTCGCTGACTGACGAGATGATCGGCGAGCTGGTCAAGATGACCCCGATCAAGCGCGAAGGCACCGCCGAGGACATCGCGGCCGCTGTCGCGTTTCTCTGCTCCGACCGCGCCGGCTTCATCACCGGCCAGGTCATCGCTGTCGATGGAGGCCTCAGCCTGTGAGCATCGCCGAACGCGAGGTTGGGATGGCCGGCGGAGCGCTCCCGCCCATCGACCTGCCGAGCAACTGCCCGGGTTGCGGCGTCGGCCTGGACGTGGAAGATCTGCGTGCGCACAACTACGTTTGCACCCAGTGCGCGCATCATTTCCGGCTCGGCGCGGACGCGTGGATCGCCCTGATCGCCGACAGCGGTTCGTGGCAGGAACGCTGGGGCGATGTCCGCTCGCACGACCTTCTCAACTGGAAGGTGCCCAAGCCGTATCAGGCGGTCATCGATAAGCTGCTGAAAGACGGACTGAACGAGGCTGTGCGAACGGGCACGTGCACCATCGCCGGCCGGTCGATCTGGCTCGCGGCGTTTGACTTCCGTTTTGTCGGTGGGACCCTCTCGATCGTCGCCGGCGAGCGCCTGGCGCGAGGCATGGAGCAGGCCGCCGCCGCGCACGTTCCCTATGTCCTCATCGCCGCCTCGGGCGGCGCGCGCATGCAGGAGGGCGTGCTTGCGCTCATGCAGATGGCGAAGGTGAACGCGGCCGTCGGCAGGCTTGATGCGGCCGGTGTTCCCTTCATCTCTGTGCTGACGGACCCGACCTTCGGCGGAACGGCCGCGTCACTCGCGCTCCTCGCGGACATCAACATCGCCGAGCCTGGCGCGGCGATCGGCTTCACCGGACCTCGCGTCATCAAGCAGGCCACGTACGCCGACCTGCCGCCCGGTTTCCAGAGCGCCGAGTTCCAGCTCTCCCACGGACAGGTCGACATGGTGCTGTCGCGAACCGAGCTGCGGCCGATGCTGACGCATCTCCTGGAGATGCATTCATGACGCTGTCGGTCTGGCAGGTGGTGGAGCTGGCACGGCATCCGGACCGTCCGTATTCGCTCGACTACATTCGCCGCCTCGCGCCTGATTTCGTCGAGCTGCACGGGGACCGCCTCGCGGCGGACGACCCGGCGCTGGTCGGCGGACTCGGCACCTGGCACGGCCGCACCACGATGTTTCTCGGCCACCAGAAGGGGCGCAGCCTCAAAGAGCGAGTGGAGCGGAACTGGGGAATGATGCACCCCGAGGGCTACCGCAAAGCCCTCCGGCTGGCTCGCCACGCGGCGAAATTCGGATTCCCGATCGTGTCGCTCATCGACACTCCCGGCGCCTATCCGGGCGCCGGCGCCGAGGAGCGGGGCATTGCCGCCGCGATCGCGGAGGCGATCAAGGAGTGGTTCCGCGTGCCGGTCCCGATCGTGGCGGCGGTCATCGGCGAGGGCGGCAGCGGTGGCGCGCTGGGCATGGGGGTCGCCGACCGCGTGCTCATGCTGGAGAACGCCATCTATTCGGTCGCATCGCCCGAAGCCGCGGCGTCGATCGTCTGGCGCGACAACGCTCGCAAGGTGGAGGCGGCCGAGCAGCTGCAGCTCACCTCACGCGATCTGCTCGCGATGGGGGTCGTCGAGGAGGTCGTGCAGGAACCGTCCGGCAGCGCGAGCGCGGATTACGACGCGGTCGCGAAGTCTCTGGACGAAGCGCTGTCGCGTCACCTGCAGCCGCTGCTTGCGGAATC
>VBKD01000105.1 GCA_005888075.1 Chloroflexota bacterium | reverse complement strand
CAGCTTTCAACAACGGACCGAACGATGGCTACAGCGGCGAATCGCCTTGTACCGGGTTGAACACGGGCGAGAACGCAGGAGACTCGAATCCGTATCCGACTCAGCTGGGGAGCAACACCGGCTATCCGATGAGCGGGTCGCAGCTTGTCAAGGACCATTCGGAGTCGGACATCCGCGTCGATCCGACCAATGCATCGCACCTGATCGGCTCCTCCAAGTGGATCGTCAGCCCCGAGGGCTACAACCACCTGCTTGGGTTCTACGAGTCGTTCGACGGCGGCTCCCATTGGACCGTTCAGGGGCACATCCCCGGCTACGAAGGCTGGACCGACAACACCGACCCCATAGGTGCTTTCGACTCCTATGGCAACTAGTACTCGTTCATCCTTGCCTATCAGTTCTATTACAACAGCGACGGCAGCCATAACTTCGGCATCGGAACGCATAAGGAACCGAACCCTGTTCAGGCGGCGGAGGTCGTGTCAGTGTCGGTCCGGCCGCATACCGCCACGCCATCGGCCGCGACGAACTGGATCACAACCCACAACGGGCATCCGGACATCGTGGCCAGCTACGACAGCATCGGCAATGAGCCCGACAAGCAGTGGATGACAATCGACACCAACGAGTTCTTGCCAGGTGGGAATGGGAAAATCAAGAACCCGAACTTCAACAACGTCTACCTGATGTGGGTGGACTTCCACAACCGGGTACCACTTCCATTCGTCTCTGTCGCCAACGCGAACTCGGATGGCACGCACAGCGACTGGTCGAAGCCGCTTTCGTTACCCCTCGCCCCTCACACGCCTCAGGGTGCCACCTACCTGCTCCCGCACGTCACGCCGGATGGCAGCATCTACACCACGATCACGGGGTTCAATCCGAAGAAGGGTTATTGCTGCACATCGATCTTCGTCGACAAATCTACGGACGGCGGCCAGACCTGGTCGGTCGCCGGCACGGCGGTACCGACCGCCATTCCACCACCTCTCATCTATGCGAACACCACGTTCCGCGATGGCATTGAGAACACGTTCACGGTGGGGAATCATCTCGATGGCCAGGGCTCCTATCCGCTCTACGTCGCATATGAGGATTACAGCGCGGGAGTCGGCAACGTGCTTCTCACCGCCTCCTATGACGGCGGATCGACGTGGTCGGGTCCTATCCAGGTCAACGACAACGCAAGCCCTGTCGATGAGTTCCAGCCCAATCTGACTACTGCCAGTGATGGCAAGGTCAGCGTGGCGTTCTACGACCGCCGTCTTGCCTGCCCCTTGTCGGGCAGCGCAGCCGGCATCAACCTCGACCTCTCAGCTCAGAAGCCTGGCTACACGGGTCCTGTGCCGCCGTACGGCGCGACGAACTACTGTGTCAACGCCAGCATCCAGTTCTACGGTCCGACCCTCACTCCACTCCGCAACAACATCCGCCTGACACAGCAGACCTGGGATCCGCAGCTCAACTCTCCGCACCCTGGCAGACCTGGTGGCGTGGAGACCTTCATCGGCGACTACTTCGGCAATATCACCGTCGGATCGGACGACGTCACGACCTTCGTGAGCACGTACAACGACGGAACCAACCCCGACAACCGGCAGCAGCAGGTGATCGCCCGGATCGCGATTCCCTGATTGCCAGACCTCGCAAAGTACCTGGGGAGGCGATGCCCTCCCCAGGTATAGGTCAGGTTCTCGTGCGGTAGTGGAGGTGGACGACGCCACTGCTGAATCGGCGTTCGTCCAGCAGTTGTAGCTTGACGCGGACACCGACCGGAAGGAACTGATTGCCGCCTCCCACGATGACGGGCGTGACGAGCTGATGGTACTCGTCGACCAAGCCTGCCTTGATCGCCTGGGCAGCGAGGTCTGGACCGCCGACGCTCATGTCACGCGGCGTTCGCGCTTTCATCTGCCGGACCGCCTCAGGGTCGAAATCTCGCTCGATGTGCGTCCTGGCGCTGGACACCGCCTTCAGCGTCCTGGAGTAAACGATCTTGTCGGCGGCTTGCCAGATCGCGGCGTAGTCCTTAATGAAGGCCGGCTGGTCGGCCAGGGTCAGTGCGGTCTCCCAGAAGACCATCACCCCATACATCCGGCGCCCGTAGAGGTAGGTGCCGACCGGCCGCTCGAGGTCGTTGACGAAGGTGTGCACTTCCTCGTCCGGCTCAGCCCAGTCGAAGTTGCCGTCCTCGTCCGCGACGTAGCCGTCGAGCGATGTGATCGCGGAGTAGATCAGCTTGGCCATGGATAGCGCCTGCTCAACCGGATGGTCAGTACTCGCGTCTGAGGACGACCACCGGGATCAGCCGGTCCGTCCTCGTCTGGTACTCGAGGAAGGAGGGCCAGATCTTGGACATCTCTGTGTAGAGCCGGTCGCGCTCGGCCCGGCTCTCGACGATATGTGCTCGGGCTTTGAAGGACTCTGTGCCACGGGCCTTCGCCACCTCGACCTCAACCTCCGGGTTGGCCGTGATGTTCTCGAACCATTTCGGGTGCTTGGGCGATCCGCCCTTCGAAGCCACGATGATGTAGTCGTCGCCCTCGCGGCCGTAGACCAGAGGTGTCGTGATGGCCTCACCGCTCTTTGCTCCCAGTGCGGTCATGAGCAGAACGTGGTCGCCCCACATGCCGACCCCGCGCCCCTCCTTTTCGTGGAACTCGGCGATCGTCTTCTGGTTGAACGGAGTCGCCTTCACCGGTTGAAATTTACGCGAATCGACACTTGCTGAAGGTCAGGCGTGCAGCACGGCCAGGTCCAGCCCTGCCCGTGTGACCGGCATGACCCGAGAGTGCTTATTTCGCGCGTGAGCTCGGGCGACGTTCACGTAACGCTGCGCGAACCAGACGGACAAAGCCCGCCGGTCGGAGGTGGCGCGGAAGCTCGATCTTGGCGACGCCGCCGAACTCTCGATGCGCTTCCAGAGCCTCGGCCATCGCTTCGGGCAGCCCGCTCGCCTCCATAGGATCGAAACCTTTTTCCCACCACAGCCCTGCCACCGAAAGCACTCCCGCCTTGCGATCGATGCGCGGCTCGATCCGGCCGGCGAAGCGATCGCCATACAGGAGCGGGAGCACGTAATAGCCCCATCGCCGCTTGGCTGCCGGGACGTAGACCTCCCACAGGTAATCGAAACCGAACAGGTCGCGCAGGAGCCGGCGGTCCCACACGAGCGGGTCGAGCGGAGCCAGGAACGAAACCTGCGGGGCGGCGCCGCCCGGTGATGCGCCGGCGGTGACCTCCTGCTCGGCCGTATCCAGGAATGCTTCATCTGAGGCCGGGATGTATCGCTGCTCGCGCAAGCCCTCTACTCGAACCGGCAGGATCGTGCCGGCCGCCACGAGCGCGGCTCGGCTGAGGGCGCGCTCAGGCGTCTTCCCGGTCCCCAACCACACCTCGCCGGTCCCGCCGCCCGACCCGAGGAGGCCGTGAGCTCGATAGCGGGAGAGCATCCTGTGCCTGCGCTGCTCGTCCGGGCCGGGCCGCGATTGCAGCAGGTCCGCCGGAAACAGCCGCTCGACCAGGTCGTAGACGCGCCGGTTGCCGTCGCGGCGCACCAACCCAAGCACTCCGGCGAGGGCGAGCGCCTCGAGGATCGCCCGGACCTGGTTGGTCGGCCGCCACATCCAATCGATCGCGGCTCGGGCCGGGACGTCGCCCGAGCCCAGGGTCCCGTCACGGCGAACGCGCTCGAGCAGCTCCTCGACCAGGCTCGCGTGCTCCTTGAAGGTAGTGCCCTCGAGTCGCTCATGCCACAGGTCCCAGGTGATGCGATACCAGGGCAGCTCCGCCGTGGGGACCAGGCTCAGGCCCTTGTTGTAGGTCTCATAAAGAGAGCGCTCTCGATACAGCAGGCCGTCGGTCCACTCGCGTCGGTAGCCGCGGATGCGGGCCAGCAGGGCGAGGTCGTGATTCCGGCCGGCCACGTCGATGGGATCGAACTGCAGCGAACCCAGCCGGTCGAAGACGCGCATCACGCTGGATGGTTCGGCTGGCAGGGAGCGGGGAGGGGCGAGGAGATGCCTGAGCACGAGGTACCGGCGCGCCACGGGGGCGGAGATCTCCCTGGCCATGAGCGTTCGATCGTAGAGACAACCGGACCCACCTAGCATTGAGCGTTGTTATGCCGGCCACCGACAGGCCCCCGGTCGCGCCAGAACGTCCTCACGCCTTAGAGGCGCACGGCGATCGTCGCGTCGATCCTTATTACTGGCTCCGGGACAGGCAAAACCCCGAAGTCGTCGCCTATCTCGAGGCCGAGAACGCCTACGCCGACGCGGTCATGGCGCCGGCGGCGGAGCTCCAGGAGAGGCTCTACCGCGACATCGTGGGCCGGGTCCAGGAGACCGACACCTCGGCTCCGATCTTCTTCAGGGACTGGTGGAACTACACCCGGACGGTGGAGGGCCTCGACTACGAGATCTACTGCCGGCGCCGTGGCTCGATGGACGCGCCCGAGCAGGTCATCCTCGACGGTAACGAGCTGGCCAAAGGTCACGAATATTTCGACCTCGGATATGTCGAGCGCAGCCCCGACGAAAACCTGCTCGCCTACGCCGCCGACTACAGCGGCTCAGAGCTGCACGAGCTGCGCTTTCGAGATCTGACCACGGGCCAGGACCTGGAGGATGTCGTCCACGGCGTCTATTACGGCTCGGCTTGGACGGCCGACAGCAAGACCTTCTTCTACGTCAAGCCGGATGCTGCGATGCGTCCTTATCAGGTGTGGCGTCACAGGCTGGGCACGGCCACGAGCGATGACGTGATGGTGCTGCAAGAGGACGACGAGCGCTTTGAGCTCAGCGTCGAGCTGACCAAGAGCGAACGCTACATCCTGTTCTCCAGCGCGAGCCAGGTGACAAGCGACTGCA
>VBKD01000104.1 GCA_005888075.1 Chloroflexota bacterium | reverse complement strand
GCAGCAGTGGCGGATTATCCCTCGTGCTCGTCGTGACCGGGAGCAGGCGGAATCTGTAGACCAGCCCGTCCGAGAACGGCGCGGACGGCTGGGCGAATGGCAGAGTGTTCAGCACGAGCACAAAATGGCCCGATCGTTCGGGGCTCGGGAACGCGTAGACGTCTGTGATATCCGCGATGGGTTGGGCCAAGGCACGGGGCCCTGAGATGTGATCTGACATAGCGTCTCCCCGTCCGTTCGCAGTCTCCTCTGGGCCTACTCGGCGGCCTCGTCGAGCAGGGGCTTCAGGGCTCGGTGCCCCAGCGCCTCCGCGGCCACAGGGTCGTCCAGGACCTGCTGGAAGGCCACGTTCACACGCTCGGCTTTCCGGATCTCTTTTACAGTGCCGCCGTAGTTCCGTGCGTAGGCGGACGCGGTGACCTGAGCACTCATGATGAACCCCTTCACCGCCGCGAGGTCTGGGAGGCCCTCGTACCCTTCCACGTGACGGAAGATCGCGTCGAAGAGGTGCAGCGGCTTCGAGGCGAAATCCTCCATGTAGGCGTCCCAGGGGCCATCGAAACTCGTCGCGAACAGCAGACGCGTATCTCCGTCGAACAGTACGAACCTTGCCTCGTGAATGGTCGCGATGGGCAGGTCGTAGTCCCCGGGCCGGTAGCCTGGACTTTTCTGGAGCGCCCTGAGCGCTTCTCGAATGGCATCCGCATGGCCCGGCTTGACATGGAAGAACAGGCTGAACTCGCTCGTCGAGCCAACGCTCACTCCCGGTCGGGGCGTTCCTACCCTAGGTACTGCCATTTCCTTCTGATTGGGTCGCCCTCGCGTTCCGAAACTGTGTGGCCCTCTGCCCGCCACCGGGCCCATGCCGTCCCAAGGCGACCCGCCGGTTTGATCCTATGCGCGCCGAGATGCGGCCAAGACGCGAGCAAACAGTCAAGCTGGACAAATAGTTGTGCGGTTGTTCCCTCGAATGACAGAACGTCGCCGAGCTGCTTGGATGTCCTAGCGGTCACGCCAGCACGACCGGGCGCTCTCGTCGAGATCGAGGGTAGCTACGCTCCCTGATCACTGAGGGACTGCCCGTTAACCGGGTCCCTCGCGGGACACCTCCCCTCTGCCCACATAAGGCCGTGACGTCGCGATGATGTGGTGGACGGTGCGGGCGCTACTTCATACTGCCGCCGGCAGCCGTGTAGGTGTCGCGGTCAGCTGGTTGAGCCTTCGCATTGTGTTGGCGCTACGGATGGTGATCTTCCTATATAGGGGCGTGCCGACGATTCTGATCGTCTGACTCCTGCTCCAGTTCTCGCGAATCGACGCGCCAGACGACAGCCCCAGGCGTGTACCTGAGCTCATCGACTCCGGGCTTGATCGGGAGACGGTCGAGGATCCTGCCATCGTCCAGCTCCTTCCACAGCAACAGAACATAGGTCCGCATCGTTTTGTCGTCGACCCAATTACGCGGAATCGCGTCGACCATTTTCTTCAGGGTCTTGTGGTCCATGACAAGCACATTGATCGCCATGCCCGTGTGCTGCTCGAGATGACGTTGCCCGAGTTAATGTAGGTCCGTACAGAAGTTGTTGTTTCACGCCTGCTCGGGAACGGCGATTTCGATCCTCCTATAGATGTCGCGACGCTTGAGTTGGTGCACCGACCGGCCGTTGGAGCGGTCGACATCGGCACCGGGTTCAGTCACATTCCGGTTCAGGTCGACGATCTCCCCGCCACCCTTGGGCGGCTGTCCGAGGCAGGGCTCAAGCCCGGCCCGGTGGAACGACCAGGTGGACAGGACGGGCCTCAGATCTCATGGCTCACGGACCCCGACGGCTACCGGATCGAGCTGGTGCAGTTGCCGCTGAACCCGGGGCTTCACGGTCCCGAACCCTGCGTAGCTCGTGTCCTCCTGTGTCCCGTGGGTTCCTCCAGTGTCCTCCTGTACTCAGATCCGTAGGCCGTCGTATCCGCTCGTGTCCTCCCTTGTCCTCCTGGTTCCGCGAATGCATGACACATCTGTGACACGGCCCCGGGGGCGCGAGGAGTATCCCCACGGCACCTCCAGTGCCCTCGGCTCAACTCCAATCGCCGGCGCCTTCCTAACCTTTGGTGTCCCCCTAGTGCCACTCAGTTCCGGGATTCTGCGACCCGGCTGTGACACGGCGCGTGTCGCGAAAGCCCGCCCCAATGTGGGACGCGTTTGTTGCCAGCAGCCTTGCTTCGAAGACATCCGCGGCCGCCGTTGGACCGCCCGCCGCCTTGAATGCCGCCGCTATTCGCGCGGCGCCCGCGGTCTTTGTCATCGCTTCACGAACCTTGTCGCGGAGCCGTTCGGCGTTCAGGCGTTTGGCGGGCAATCGTGTCCCTGCGTCAGCAATCTCAACGCGCCGAGCCACCTCCAGTTGATCTCGCCCGAAAGGCACCGCACAGACCGGAACGCCTCGCGACAGTGCTTTCTGGGTCGCTCCCATGCCGGCGTGCGTCACCGCGCAGACTGCACGATCGAGCAATGGCCTGTGCGGAACGAACCTTTCGACCCGGGCGTTGGCGGGAACGTGGAACTGCGCCAGATCACCGGCCGGCAGCGTTGCCACAACGGACACGGGCTCGTCCGCCAGCGCCTGCAGTGCAGCCTCAACAAGGCGGCCGTCATTCTGGAACTCGGATGAGGTCGTTATGAGGACGATCGGCTCCTTGATCGCAGCCACCCAAGCCGGCACCTCAGAGGGCGGCTCCCACTCGCATGGCCCGACCATCACGACGTTCGCGGGCCAGTCGCGGCGCGGATACTCGAATGGCTCGGCCGTCATGTAGATGAGGAGCTCCGGCCGGCGGAACATCTCGTCGGCGTCGGCGAACGGGGCGAGGCCGATGCCTCGGCGAACCAGGTTTAAGGGTGGCAGCATCGCTCTCTCGAAAACTCCGGTGACCAGCGGCCGCATCAACCGATCGCGCATGCGGCCAAGCGATCCGCGTGCGGGCCGAAGCCCAGGTCCGAATGGTGGCGCGTCGGGCGAGCTCAGTGGAAGCGGGTAGGGGCAAAAACTCGACCAGCGACCGCCCCACGCCTCGGCCGCGGCCAGCGCGCCCCAGCAGTTGATGTCGATGAGGAGCGCGTCGGGCCGCTCCTCGGCGATCGCTTTTTGCAGGTCGGGCACCTCGTGCTTTGCCCGCGCGGCGAAGATCTGCATGGCATGAATCAGTGCCGCGCGAGGGTTGCGGGCCCGCCAGTCGTCGTGCTCGATAGCCTCGATGTTCGGGCTGATCGCAGCTGCGCGGAACCCGCGGCTCAGCGCCAGAGGCACCTCTGATTCAAGGGTACGCAGCGATATCTCGTGCCCGCGCCGACGAAGCTCGTCGAGGATCGGAATGATTGGATATAGGTGGCCTCGGCCCGGCGACGTGTAAGCGAGGATGCGTGACATCAGGCTCCTTCTGTTAACGGGTGGAGAAGCTCGACGAGCGCCAGCTCGGTCTGGCGGCGGGACAAGCCTGCCTGACGCCGCAGCAGCTTCCATGTGTACACGTCGCATACGGTCACAAACTGGGCGAGGCGGCGCGCCCTGTCGGCCGGCTGCACCCCTCGTAAGAAAGTGCCAAAGACACGCCCGCACCAATCGGCGTGTACGGCGCGCCCGCGATCCGCGATGTTGCGCAATCCAGGAATTCGATCCTCTTCCGCCAGCATCTTGAGGACACGATCACCAAGCGCCTCATAGTGATCCATGAGCACGTGAACCGCTCCGGCCACATCTCCGACCGGTGCCTGCAGACGCTGGCTCCGGATCTTCTCAGACTCCCGCTGAACAGCGGCCGCAAGCAGGCCCTCGCGGCCCCCGAAGCGACGGATGACCGTCTGCACGGTCACACTCGCACGCCTCCCAACCTCGTCCAAGGAAATCTGGTCGGTTGGCAGCTCCCAGAAAACCTCTACCGCGGCATCGAGAATCCGCTGCCCAGTGGCTGCGGACGCCTCGGCCCTGGCGACCATCGTGTACGGGCGACTCGTCTGCATTTTGATGTTAACGAGCCTAACATGAAATCTAGCCGGCGTACAGGAGCTGATCGGATCTGGTACGTGAACAGAAAGTCGAGCTTCGACTTACTGTGGCCACATTGCTCTTATCCACGGTCCACCGCACTGTTCTTTGAGTTCAGCGAAGCCGGGACCGCAATCAGCGGCCCGTAACTTGGGGCTTTTAGGAATACAGAAGGTGGGCCGAGAGCGGCGATAAGCCGGGTTCTGTGTCGGTGAGATCGATCTACCCATTCTGAATACGAAACGACACCTAACGACACCCAGGGATTGAGAGCGACTGCGTACTAAATGCGTACTGGTACGCCGAACTTACTGTCTCCGCCGATCACGGGATGACGGTGTCAAGCCGACCAGGTCGGCGCTCACCTGCCAGAGCCTGGCCGTTAAGGCTGTGTCGTAGGCGACCTTGTTGGCGTTCTTCAGCTTGCGGTTTGCGAAGAACTGGCCGGTGACGCCGTGCACGTCGGGTGAAGAGGCCAGGTAGATCGACGTCTGCGCACCCTGGGCAGGCGTCTTGAGGAACGGGAGGACTACGTGGCTCACGACTGTGAAGAGCCAGGCCTGGTCCTCAGCCCCGAAGTTGGTGCGCACGACGCCGGGGTGCACTGAAGTGGCCGTGACGCCGGTGCCCTCGAGTCGGCGGGCCAGCTCGTTGGTGAACATGATGTTGGCGAGCTTGGACTGGCTGTAGGCGCGCTGTCCAGAGTAGCTGCGAGCGCTCTGCAGATCGTCGAAATCGATCCGGCCAGCCGACTGTGCGCCTGAGGAGACTGTGACGACCCTTGCCGGTGCGCTTGCCTTAAGCCGATCGAGAAGCAGGTTGGTTAGCAGGAATGGAGCCAGGTGGTTGAGGGCGAATGTGCGCTCCAGGCCGTCGGCAGTGGGATGGCGGTGTGCCCAGAACCCGCCGACGTTGTTGATGAGCACGTCGAGCCGCGGGTAAGTCTCGAGGACGGCGACGGCGAGCCGCCTGACCTCGGCCTGGGAGGACATGTCCGCTGCGAATGCGTCGA
>VBKD01000103.1 GCA_005888075.1 Chloroflexota bacterium | reverse complement strand
GTATTTGCCGTCGACCAGCGTCACCTTCACGTCGACCATCGGATACCCGGCGACGACCCCCTTGGCCATGGTGTCGACGATGCCCTTTTGCACCGAAGGCCGGAAGTTATGCGGGATCGAGCCGCCGAAGATCTTGTCTTCCCAGATGAATCCCTCGCCTCGCGCGGTGGGTGCGACCTCGATCACGCATATGCCGTACTGCCCGTGGCCACCCGACTGCTTGACGTGGCGGCCTTCCGCTCGCGCGTGCCCGTGCACGGTTTCGCGGTAGGCCACGCGCGGCACTGCCGTCGTCGCCTCGACCCCGTACTTGCGCCGCAGCCCACTCGAGATCTTTTCCTCGTCGCCCCGTGCCTTCGGTGTGATGGCCAGGCTGTAAGCCGGACCGGGCAGGTCGAGTGGCGGGAGCGGCCCACCGTCACGTACTCCGAGCGTGTCGCCGGTCAGCGTGTGCGTCAGCTTCGTCGCCGCCGCGATGTCTCCCGCCGGCACCTCTGTGGCCGCCACGTGCTCCTTGCCGCGCGGGAAAAAGATCTGGGCCAGCCGTTCCTCGCCACCGCGCGTCAGGTTTGGCAGGTGGGCGTCGGTTTTCACGGCGCCGGCCACGACCTTGAAGTAGCTCACCCGGCCGAACTGATCGCCGCCGGTGTTGAAGACCAACGCCTTCGCGGGTTGGGAGGGCTCGACCTCCGGGGGTGGTGTGAGCTCCGCGATGGTCGACATCAGCGTCCGGACGCCGAGCAGCTTGGTGGCCGAGCAGCAGACCACCGGCGCGACCTTGCCTTCCAGGATGCCCTCGCGGAGCCCGCGCTGGATCTCCTCTTCGCTCAGGGTGCCGGCGTCCAGGTACTTCTCCAGCAGCGAGTCGTCGCTCTCCGCGGCAGCCTCGATGAGCTGGCCGCGATACTCCTCGACGCGCTGCTTCATGTCGTCGGGGATGGGGACCTCGGTCCCTTTCCCGTCGGGCGCCGTGACGAAGGCCTTCAGGTGGAGGAGGTCGATGATGCCCCGGAAGTCCTGCTCGGCGCCGATCGGCAGGTGGAGGGGAAAAGGCCTCGGAGACAGGTGCTCGCGCAGCGCCGCCACCGCTCCATAGAAGTCGGAGTTCTCCTTGTCCAGCTTGCTGACGACCACGATGCGCGGCTTGCTCGTGCGGTTGCATTGCTCCCACGCCACCTCGGTCCCCACCGCGACCTGGGGGTTCGGCCCCACCACCACGACCGCGCTTTCGGCCGCCCTCAAGCCGCTCAGCACCTGGCCCGCGAAGTCGAAGAACCCAGGAGCGTCGAGGATGTTGATCTTGAAGCCGTTGTGCTCGACGGAGCCCACCCCGAGGTTGATAGAGATCTTTCGCTTCTGTTCCTCAGGCTCGAAGTCCATCGTCGCGCTCGCCTGGTCGGTACTCCCCATTCGAGGGACCGCACCGGAGGCGAACAGCATCGCCTCGGCGAGCGTCGTCTTGCCATCGTGAGAGTGCCCCAGGAGAACGACGTTCCTGATCTTGTCGGGAGCGTATTCAGTCGCCATTCAATCCCCCACTGGAACGGCTGCCGAAGCTATGAGGTAAAAGTCTAAGGGTCGGTTGAGGGCGGGCTTGTATCATCTGAGTCGCATGGTCAAGAAGACTGCATCGATCGAAGAGGTGCTCGCCGCCATCGAGACTGCCCGAGACAAGGTGATGGCCGATGAGGTGAAATCGCTCACCAAGCTCGGAATTCCGAAGGCGATGGCATATCAGATGATCGCGAGCCGGTTCCACCAGAAGGTCGGGACCCAGGAGGAGGCCGAGCCCGATCCGTTCGAGAGCGGAAGCACCTCCTGGGAAGAAATCGGCTAACCAGCCACCGATAGCAGGGCGGTGGACCGCGCCCAGCGACTAGCTCGCCTCCTTCGGGTCCTTGCCGCCATCATCGCCGAGCCAGGGCTGAACCCTCTCCAGCTGGCCGACCGCGCGGGCGTTTCCGACCGAACCTTGCGACGCGACCTCGCCCAGCTGCGGGAGATGGGCTACGAGGTCGCTTACACGAGCGGCTACGAGGTTCAGGAGAAGCTGAACCTCGACGGTCGATCCCGAAGCAAAAAGCGAACCAGCGCCGAGCAGACGGAGATCGAGCTCCTGAAAGCGGTGGCCCAGGCGATGGGCGCCGCGGGGCTGTGGCGCCCGGTGGAGCAGGCTTCCGCGTCGCGCCGGCCGCGGCCGGTCACAACCCAGGAGACGGCCTCGTCGGCCAGACCGATCGTCCTGATCCCAACCGGGGCCGGGGACGCGGACTTCATCTACGCCACCGGATTTGATGTCGAGATCGGCCTCTACATCTGGTTCGCGGAAAAAGACGATGTCCTGGTCGCGAGCCCACTCGAGATCGATCGGGCGCGGGAGCAGTCCAAAGCCACCCGAGTAGTGGTCGACCGTGACACCTATGCCGACCAGGCCTGGGCTCGGCTCGCCGCCAGAATGCTCCGCGAGAAGGGCTTTACCGCCGCTCGCGTGTCGCCGAACCTTGCCGCCGCCCACCTCGAGGACCTGCGGGCGACGGGTATAGAGGTCGAGGTCGATCGGGAGCTCTTTCGGGCTGAGCGGAGGCGCAAATCCGCCGAGGAGGCGAACGCCATCCAGGATGCGCAGCGCGCCGCCGAGGCGGCCGTGGTCGAGGTTGTCACCAACCTGGTGGAGGCGGATATCAAGGACGGGGTGCTCTGGCTCCATGGAAGCCCGCTCACCTCCGAGCGGCTGTACGCGCGAGCCCAGCTGCTGCTTGGGGAGAAAGGGTTCACCTGTCCTGAGATGATCATCGCCGGGTCGCCGGAATCCGCAATGCCGCACTTCCGGGGCGCGGGTCCGATCAAGGCCAACGCGCCGGTGATCATCGACGTCTTTCCGTCGAGCCGCACCACCCACTACCACGGCGACCTGACTCGGACGGTGGTCGTCGGCGAGATCCCCGACGAGATCAACCGCATGCACGCCGCTGTGCTCCAGGCATTGGACGCCGGCATCGAATCGATCAGCGCCGGGGTGCCGGGTCGTGACGTGCATCACGGCGTATGCCAGGTGCTGGTCGACCGCGGCTTCGGCACCACCACCATTGGGTATGAGGGCCCGGAAGGCGGGCCGAAGATGAATCACTCGACCGGCCACGGCGTCGGCCTTGAGGTACATGAGGACCCTGGTCTCCGAGCCTCCGAATCCAGGCCACTCGCGGAAGGCGATGTCGTCACTGTCGAGCCCGGCCTTTACCTGATGGGCTTGGGCGGGGTGCGGATCGAGGACACTGGGATGGTGACCAAAGATGGATTCCAGAACTTCACAGGCCTCACTCGCAGCCTGGACCCTCGTGATTACCTGTAAAGTTCACCTTTACCGATGACCCGCGAAGAACCCACCGAAACACTCGGTCAGCGCATCCGCCGCATACGCAAGGAGCGCGGCCTCAGCATGGCCAAGGTCGGCGGCAAAGACTTCACCCGGGCTTTCCTGAGCCAGGTCGAGCTCGGCAAGGCCCAGCCCTCGACCCGGGTCCTCCGCCTGGTCGCCGCCCGGCTTGGAACCGAGGTCGAATACCTGCTCGAGGGCCGCGAAGCCGGCATTGAACGAGAGCTCGCGCTGGAGAAGGGCCGGGTCCTCCTCGCGCGCGGAGATCCCCGTCGCGCCCTCCTAGCCCTTCGACCGGCGCTCGAATCGCGGGACTGGCCGCTGGGCACCGAAGCTCGGCTCTGCCAGGCGCAAGCCATGCGGGCGCTTGGCCGGATCGACGACGCGACGCGGGTGCTGGACAACGAGAAAAAGGTGATCTGGGTGCACAGGGACCGGCAGCGCATGGAGCGCGTCTACGCCATCGAACGAGGTGAGCAGCCCACGATTCCCGACGACCCGGTCCAGGCCCACCTCGAGCTGGCCGACCGGGCGCAGCGGCAGGCCAATGGCCCTGACGAGCTGGAGCACTACCGGGCCGCGCGCGTGCTCCTCGAAGCGGGGGTTACAGGCCCGAGGGGAACGTAAAGGCCGGCGGCGGGTTCCCGTCCGGTGGGGCGATCTCGAGCGTGATCACCTCATGGTTCTTGAGCACGATGGCTCTGGGGTCGCCCGTATAGAGCTGGGCGCCCTTGCCATCCCCCAGGTCTATGTAGATCGCAAGCTTCTGGCTGGGGGTCAATGTGAACGTTGCCACGTGGGTCGCGTCCAGCCGCTGTGCGGGTTCTCCGTTCGACTTGCTCCACGTGTTCCAGACATCGAAGAACTGGCCCAGCGTGAAGGTCTGGCTCGCCGGTGACTCGACGTGGATCACGTCTGGCGAGGTGGAGTGGACATGCAGCCAGTAGTAGCAAGAAGGAGTCTGCTCGCCGCCCTGGATGCCGATGCCGCCGGGGATGGGCGTCAGGGCGCCCTGATACATGATCCGCAGCGCGGCGTGATAGTGGACCTGGGTGTGCTCGAGCCGGTCGCAGGGTATGCCGGCGACGACCGCCGGCGTGGGCGCCGGACGGTTGTTGACCACGATGTAGACGATCATCCCGATGAGCAGCGCCAGCAGGATGCCGCCGACCGCAACGGGCAGGAGCGGGATCTCCGGACCGCTCTTGACCCTGACCGGTGGCCTGCGACCGCCCTTGCCCTTGCCGGCGCCGGTGCGCACTTCCGCCTTTGCTCGAGTCCTGGTAGCCATCAGTGAGTAACGGGTAGAATACCGATCTAACCTTTCTGGCCTCAGCCGGGGGCATTCGCCGCCGCTTTGACTGAAGCCTGAACCCATAGGAAGGAGGTCCCCATTGCGGGAATACGAAGTTCTGTACATCGTTCGCGCCGACCTTGACGACGACAAGGTCCAGGACGCGGTCAAGCGGGTGAACACGCTGATCGAGAGATCGGGCGGTACGGTCGAGCGCACCAACCTCTGGGGCAAGCGCAAGCTCGCGTACGAGGTCAAGCACCAGAAAGAGGGCTCGTACGTGCTGCAGGATTTCCAGCTGTCCCCAGAACGGGTTCCCGAGCTCGAGGCCGGGCTGAAGATCACTGAACAAGTCCTGCGCCATCTCATCGTGCGCAAGCCGGAGAAGGCTGCTCCAGTGACCGCCGTAACCCCGCCGCCGGCGGAGGTCGTGTTGGAGCCGATCGCTTCGGAGTCGGAGGCAGTTGCGGCACCGGCGGGCCGTGCGGGTCGGGAGGAAGGGGAGGAATCCTAAATGTCTAACTTGAACAAAGCCATGCTGATCGGCCGCCTGACCAAGGATCCCGAGATGCGTTACACGCCAAGCGGTACGGCGGTGACCAACTTCAGCATCGCCACCAACCGGTGGTCGACCGGTCCGGATGGCGAGAAGAAGGAGTTCACGGACTACCACAACATCGTGGCGTACCCGGTCGGCAAGAGAAACCTGGCCGAGATCGTGGCCCAGTACACGCGAAAGGGCGCCCTCGTTTACATCGAGGGTCGCATCCAGACTCGTTCGTGGGAAGGCCAGGACGGCCAGAAGCGCCGCATCACCGAGATCATCGCCAACGACGTGCAGTTCCTCGAGCCGCGCGGAGCAGGTGATGCCGCCGGAGCCGGCGTGGGGGCCGCCCGCACCCGCCCGGCCGCAACCGACGATATTCCAGCGCCGGACGACGCGCCGCGCGACGTCGACCCCGACGAGATTCCTTTTTAAGAGGCAGATATGTCAGTCAACAGATCAGTCAACAGATCAGATTCAGCACCGTCCGGCAGCAGAGGTCCGAAGCGGCCGCACCGCAAGGTCTGCGCTTTTTGCGTCGAGAAGATCGCGTACATCGACTACAAGGAGATCTCCCGCCTGCGCCGCTTCGTGAGCGACCGCGGAAAGATCCTGCCGCGAAGGGTGACAGGTACATGCGCCC
>VBKD01000196.1 GCA_005888075.1 Chloroflexota bacterium | reverse complement strand
GGACGCCCAAAGCGAAACCGAGGTCTTGAATCTGGCCAAGGCCCACCTCGATTCGGGAAAGCAGCTGCGCACGCTCGCCCTAGAGCCGGAGCAGCGATCGCTTTTGTTGGGAATTTTTCCGGTGACCATGAAGCCTGCGGTCTACGTGGGCAACGCCGCTGAGGATCTGTTGCCGAGCGGGGGCGAGCCTGCGGCCAAGGTGCAGAAGATGGCCGCGGGTGAAGGGGCGCCGGCGATCACGCTCTCGGCGCGGCTCGAGGCTGAGCTCGGTGAGCTCGACCCCGCCGAGCAGGCGGAGATGCGGGCGAGCTACGGCGTCGACGAATCGGGCCTGGGCAGGATCGCCCGAGCGGTCTGGGAGGCGGGCGGCCTGATCACCTACTTCACGGCCGGTGAACCAGAGGTTCGCGCCTGGCCTTGTGAGCGCGACGCTCCGGCGCCGGTCGCCGCCAGCAAGATCCACACCGATTTCGAGAAGCATTTCATCCGAGCGGAGGTGACCTCCGTCGATGAGCTGGTTGCCGCCGGCTCGATGGAGGCTCTTCGCTCAGCAGGAAAGCTGCGGATCGAGGGCCGCGAATACCGCGTCCAGGACGGCGACGTGGTGTTTTTCCGAATCGGACGCTAGTAGTGACCCATGAAGAATTGTTGCCAAAGCTGGTTGCCGAGGAAGATCAGAAGGGCGATCAAGACCACGAGCAGCACCCATCTCATAACCCGCCTAACGGACCATCAAGGCGGCGGCTTGCGGACGACCGGATCTCCATCACAATTTCCTGAATGACCGAGGTGTTAGGCCATGAAATCTGATCCCGATGCCGTCATCTCGCGCGGACCCCTGAGGTTCAGCGCCGGCCACGTGTGGGTGAGGGTGGAAGCCTCGGAGGCGATCCTCGGTCTGAGCGATTACCTGCAGGACCAGATGGGGGAGATCACGTCGATCGAGCTGCCTGACGTCGGGGACGTGATCCACGGCGCGCGCCGCATGGGTCGAGCCGAGTCTGATGACGCCTCGTCACCCCTCGAGGCGCCGCTCTCGGGCGAGGTGGTCGAGGTCAACGCCGAGGTGCTCGAGAACCCGGATGTGATCAACGCCGACCCCTACGGCTCCGGCTGGCTTCTACGGGTGCGCATGGACGACTCCGGCGAGCTCGAGGACCTGATCGGTGAGGAGGAGTACGCCGAGCTCACGACCGAGGTTTAGCCGTCTGGTCCGGATCGGCGGTCAGGAGATCCCAAACGCCTGGCGGGTGGGGCGCCGGAGCAGGAAGATGAGGACCGGGAGGCCGATCAGCACCAGGGACCACCCGACCGCCACCATGACGGCGGCGATCCAGCCCCACAGCCGGAGCTTCCTCATGCCGTAGTAGGCGGTCGCGTGCAGAGCGGTCGCGGTCACCTCGAACAAGAAGACAAGCCCTGTCTCGACCGCCAGCCACACGTTGATGTCGCTGGTCAGGCCGGCCTTGAGCAGCGCCTGCTTGAGCTCCTCCCGGCCCACCGGTGCGGCGATCACGGCCGAGAGCTGCGCGAGCTCGACCAGCCAGAAGACGGCTCCGGCGGCAAAAAGATAAGGGAGCCAGCGCAGAGTCGAGGGTGCCGTGCTCGGAGTCATCGGGAGAATGCTAAAGGTCTTGACAACAACTACATTCAGCGGTATAAATCGCCTTGGGACACAACATATCGTAGCCAACATCCCACCCAGTTGAGTCCCACGGCCCAACGGCAGGCAGGCGGAACCCACCCCGAGTCGCACCCCACGACCCAGCAGCAGCTCCTCTATCCGCCTGCCTGTTGCGTTTTCTCAAGCTGCTCTAATCCTCGCGTCTTTGCCGGTCTTTCCGGGGCCTCCCCTAGACTTGCAGTCGATGAGTCGCAAGGGCAAGAAGCGCGGCAAAGGCAAATTCCGACCCCCGGTGCGGCCTGCCGGACCGCTCAACCCGACGGCCGGGGTGGCCGGCGCCGGCACGGCTTCCGCGGCGTCTCCGCGGAGCGTCTCGCAGGCGCGCGTCGGCGGGGACCAGGCGACCGTGCGAGCCGTCGAGATGTCGCTCGGCGCTCGGAACCAGGTGGTCAAGGGCCGCGGCGGCCGTTTCATCGTCGAGTCGGCCGATCCCTCGATTCCCCTCGATCGTGTCCCGTACTTCACGAAGGACCTGGTGCGCCTGGGAGTCGTCGGAGCGGCGATGCTGGTGCTCCTCGCGGTCGGGTCGGTGACCGTACCTCTCATCGTTAAGTAATAGACACGACCCCGGTTCGAACTCTAGAGTTCCCACCGGCATGTCTGTGAGAACCAGCGATACCGGGCACACCGCCCTGAAAGAGACCCTTCACCGCCGCAAGCTGACGGTCAACGACCACCGCCACCCGGTCAACATCGTGCATCACGAAGAGGCGACCCGGGGCGAGAAGCTCGCAGACGCCATCGCGACAGGAATCGGCTCGTGGAGATTCCTCACCATCCAGACCATCCTGGTTTTCATGTGGGTGATCGGCAACACCGTCCTCACCGTCATCGAAAAAGCGAACAACCACTGGGATCCGTATCCGTTCATCCTCCTCAACCTGCTGTTCAGCGTGCAGGCCGCCTACACCGGACCGGTTCTGCTGCTCGCCGGCAACCGCCAGTCCCAAAAGGACCGGCTGACGCTGGAGCATGCGGCCTCGGAGGCGGACAAGGCGGACCGCCAAAACGTCCAGATCCTCAAGGCCATCGAAAAGAACACAGAGCTCACCCTGACGATCCTCAAGCACGTGGAAGCGATGGTCGAGGGCAAGGTTGGCGATTCGAGGCAGCCGGACACGCCGACCGCTTAAGTTCGCACCGTACACTCCGTCCGTGAGGGTCATCCTCTTCACGGGTAAAGGAGGCGTGGGCAAGACCTCCGTCGCCGCCGCCACCGCCGTTCGGTGCGCCAAGGCCGGCTACAGGACGGTCGTCATGAGCACCGACCCCGCGCACTCACTTGGCGACTCGTTCGATATCGAGCTCGGCTCCGAGGCGACGCAGGTCTCCGACAACCTCTGGGCCCACGAGGTCTCGTCGCTCCACGAGATGGAACGGCATTGGGCCAAGCTCCACGAGTATGCGGCCGAGGTCTTCGCCACCCAGGGTCTCGACGAGGTCGTCGCGGATGAGGTGGCCAATCCTCCGGGCATGGACGAGGTCGCGTCTTTGATGTGGATCAAGCACTATGCCCAGCGCGCCGAGCACGACGTGCTCATCGTCGACTGCGCGCCGACGGGAGAGACACTGCAGCTCCTCACGTTTCCTGACGCGGCCAAATGGTGGCTGGACAAGATCTATCCATGGTCGCGACGCGCGATGCGAGTCGCGCGCCCCGTTTTGCAGCCGATGATGCGCCTCCCGCTTCCTTCCGATGAGGTCTATGCCTCATTGAAGGATCTCCTGCTCGACCTCGGTGGCATGCGCAAATTGCTCACCGACTCATCCATGACGACGGTGCGCATCGTCCTGAACCTCGAAAAGATGGTGGTGAAGGAGGCCAAGCGCGCCTACACGTACCTCAGCCTTTTCGGCTACGTCACAGACGCTGTGGTCGTGAACCGGTTGCTGCCGGCCGAGGTCCATGACGAGCTGTTTCAGAAATGGCAGCTCATCCACAAGCGATACCAGGCGGAGGTCGAGCAGTCGTTTGCCGGCATCCCGATTCTCAACGTGCCTCTGTTCGACCGCGAGGTTGTCGGCGAAAAGATGCTTTCGCTGATGGCCGCCACGATCTATGGCGAACAGGATCCGGCGCAGCATTTCGTGACGGGCAACCCGCAGCGCATCGACAAGGACGGGACAGACTACGTCCTGACGCTGAAGGTGCCGTTCGTGGATCGCTCCACGGTGGACCTCAGCCGGCACGACGGAGAGCTTTATGTCACTGTCGGCAACTACCGTCGCGAGATCGTCCTGCCGCGCGTCCTCGCCGGACGTGACGCGACCAACGCGACGATTCTTGACGGTGAGTTGCGAGTACGCTTCACGCGCCGAGATGCCAAGGCGGTGAGCAAGAGTTGAGCCGCGACCGCGAGCGTGTGATCGAGCTCATGAGCGAGCTCACCTCGCGTGTGGGAGGGGTGCTTACCGATATGGTGCCTCCCTCAGCGCAGGTGCATCTGCTGAACGCCCAGCGTGAGCTCATCACCGCCCTGGTGCTCATTTACGAGCACCGCGTGGCGGCGCCAGGCCCGCCAGGCGGACGCGCGCGCTCGGGGGCTCGGCGCGCCCCGGCTCGGCGGCGATCGACGAGGCGCACCGGCAAGATCCCTATCGAGTGATCGTCCATCGAGCTCCCAGGCTTCGCTCTGATTTCGCGAGTCATCAGATATGAGTGAGTTCCTGGCGATCATCCTGACCGCGCTGCTGCTCGTGCCCGCATTGCTGATCGCGATCCCGGTCCACGAGATGGGGCACGCCGCCGCCGCCTACGTCCTGGGCGATCGATCGGTGCGCTATTTCGGCTACTTCTCTGCCGACCCGCGCCGTTACCTCGACCCGGTGGGCGTCCTCGCGGTGTTCGTCGCGCTGGTCGGTTGGGGACGGCGCGTGCCCGTGCAGCCCAACCGCATCAGCAGCACCGGACAGCGCGTCGTCCACGAGCTCGGAGGCCCCGCCGCCAACCTGGCCGTGGCGATCGTTCTCGGCATTCTGCTGCAGCTGGCCCATCGGGCCGGCTTGCCGATCACGCTCGAGCTTTCGGCAGGCCTGCTCGGGTATGCGGTGTATGCGATCGTCTTTCTGAACCTTTCGATCTTCGCCTTCCAGCTGCTGCCCATCCCGGGCCTCGACGGCTGGAACATCGTCGAGGCCATCTTCCGCAACCGAAATCCGCGCTTCTTTTTCGAGGTCAACACTCGGCGACGAGAGATCTGGGTCGGGGCGGTCGTGCTGATCCTGCTCTTCCAGCTCTTCCAGGGCGCCAGCCTCTTGCAGTTGGTGATGACGCCCTTCTACGCGCCGGCGAGCCTAATCTCATTAGGGACATGCAGCGGCTACCGCATCGACAGCTTCGCGGGCCTGTATCCCTGCCTGCGGTAGGGACCCTCGTCAACGAGCCG
>VBKD01000195.1 GCA_005888075.1 Chloroflexota bacterium | reverse complement strand
CGAGGACATGTCGACCCTTCGCGCGCTGCGTGCCGAGCACTATCCCCGCGCGACGGAGCACATCCCGGAGATGGTCGCGATGATCACCACCCTCCTGGAGCAGGGCAATGCATACATGGCGGACGGCGACGTGTACTTCCGCATCGCCACCTTCCCCGCGTACGGCGAGCTGTCGCATCTCGATCGTGCAGGTCTCAGGCCGGGTGCACGCGTCTCGACGGACAAGTACGACAAGGAATCGGTCAGTGATTTCGCGTTGTGGAAGAAGTCGCAACCTGGGGACGAGAAGCTGGGCGCCGGTTGGGATGCGCCGTTTGGTCTGGGCCGTCCCGGCTGGCACATCGAATGCTCCGCGATGAGCAAGCGCTACCTCGGTGACACGCTCGACATCCACGCGGGCGGCATCGACCTCATGTTTCCGCACCACGAAAACGAGATCGCCCAATCCGAGGCCGCGAACCACAAGACCTTCGCCCGCGTCTGGCTGCACTCCGAGCACCTGGCGGATGCCACCGGCGAGAAGATGTCCAAGAGCGCGGGCGCCTTCACGACGCTGCGCGATCTCCTCAATGCAGGGCACGACCCGCTGGCCATCCGCTTCTTTCTCATCGCCAACGCCCACTACCGGGCGCGCCTGCGCCTCAGTAATGAAACCTTGCATTCGGCCGCAGAGCAGGTGCGCAGGTTGCGCGAATTCGCGGACCGAGTCAATCGAACGCAGCCCGCCGCGGAGGACGATGCAAACTTCACGGCCAGGGTCGCTGAGGTGAGGACGGGCTACCGCGAGGCCCTGGACGACGACCTCAACCTTCCCCACGGCATCGGCCTGGTTTTCGAGCTCATCCGAGAGGCCAACGCCGCGCTCGATGCGGAGCGCGTCGGTGAGCAGGGCTTAGCCGAGTTGCGAGGTCTGATCGACGAGGTCGACGCCCATCTCGATGTCGTTCATGCCGAGGAGCCGGGCCTTGCGGAAGAGGTCGAGCGACTGATCGCTGAGCGCGAAGATGCGCGAAAGAGTCGGGACTTCGCGAAAGCCGACCGCATCCGCGAAGACCTGCGCCAGCGGGGCATCGCGCTCGAAGACTCAAAGGAGGGTGTCCGCTGGCGCCGCGTCAAGTAAGAGAACGAGGAGGCGCCAGAACCACGTCTCAAAGCACTGTGCTCATCCCTCCCGGCTCGCGCCGGTCGAGGTCGTCGCGCCGGACCGACTCGACGTCATGGCGCCCGGCGTCAACCAGGGCGTCGCGGCCGAGCTCAAGCCGCGACGCGATTGGACTCTGAAGGAGCTGCTCGCCACCAACCCGTCGCTGCTGGTGGCGCTCGACTCGATCATGGATCCTCAGAATCTCGGCGCCATCCTGCGCAGCGCCGAGGCGGCCGGAGCCGACGGCGTGGTGCTGCCGGAGCGCCGGTCGGCGCCGCTCTCCGCCGCCGCGGTCAAGGCCAGCTCCGGCGCCAGCGAGCACCTGCGCCTGGCCCGCGTGGCCGGGCTGCCCTCCGCCGTTGCGGAGATCCGCCGGCACGGGATCTGGTGCGTGGCGCTCGACCCCCGCGGCGAGCTGCTGCCCTGGGAGTTCGACCTGACCCAGCCGGTGTGCCTGGTCGTCGGCGGCGAGGGACACGGGGTCCACCGCCTGGTGCGCGAGCGCTCCGACGCCCGCGTCCGGCTGCCGATGGCCGGGCGCGTCGCCAGCCTCAACGCCTCGGCCGCCGCCGCGGCCCTGCTCTATGAGGCGATGAGGCAGCGGTCCAGCCGGTAACTGTTCCTACACTGGACGGCCATGTCTAGCGTGACGGCGGAGGTCGGACGTGCCTCGGTGGACATCCCGCTGACGAAGGACGCGCGGGAGATCCTCGAACGGGGGACGGTGATCTCTGTGGGGCGGAGCGCGCAGCAGATTGCGGCCGTCGACGTGCTCCGGGCGATACTGCAGACACCAGGCACGCTGGCGGACCGCGCGATTCGCGAGCTCGGCCACGATCCGAAGGCCATCTCGGATCAGCTTCCGACCGAAGACCCGGCCGGCTCAAGCCTTTCGCTGCGCCAGCTGCTGGTCAACGCCAACCGCGAGGCCCAGGTTCTCGGCCATTACCAGGTCGACTCGATCCATCTGCTGCTGGTGATGCTGTACTCCGACTCCCCCGCGACCAACGTTCCCCTGCAGAAGGCGGGTCTCACCCTTTACGAAGTGCGCCACTTCGTGCAGTCCGGCACTACCGCTGCGGTCCCGGCCGACAGCAGTGTCACGCGACCGGATCGGGCCCTGAGGCGCAAGCCTTGGCCGTCGCTCCGGGGTGTGCTGACCCTGAGCCCTGTCTTCCTCGGCATCGTCGGTGCGACCGCCGTCGCGGGAGCGCTGCTCTGGACTGATCTCCTGCCCGGCTTGGTGGGTCCGCTGACGATTGCTTTTGTCACGCTCGGCTGGATCACCTCGCTCTGCCTGCACGAGTTCGGGCATTCGGTGGTTGCCTACCTGGGTGGCGATCGAGCGGTGGCAGGGTCGGGATACCTGTCGCTCAACCCGCTTCGCTACGCCAATATGCTGATGAGCATCATCCTGCCGATCGTCTTTTTGCTTCTCGGTGGGATCGCGCTGCCCGGCGGCGCCGTGTACATCAACCACTCCGCGCTGCGGACGCGCGTATGGGACTCGGCGGTCTCTTTCGCGGGCCCCCTGGCGAACTTCATCTGTGTCGCTCTCATCGCCATCCCGTTCTGGCTCCCGGGACACGAGTCGTGGATCACATCCACCAACGCCAACTTCTTCGCCGCGCTCGCATACCTCGGCTTCTTTCAGGCTCTGGCCGTGGTGCTCAACCTTCTGCCGGTGCCGGGCCTCGACGGATTCGGGATCATCCGGCCGTGGCTCCCTTACTCGATGCAGGCCGCGGCGAACCGATACGGCATGATGGCCATCTACGGGGTTTTCATCGTCCTCTGGGTCTTCGCGCCGGCACGTGACGCCTTCTACCAGACCGTGTTCCGGCTCACGCAGGTGGCGCACATCGATGGCGCGCTCATCTTCCTAGGCCAGCTGCACATGCAGCTTCATTCGCTGCAGTAACCGGATTGGAAAGACTGATCGTCGACGGCTACAACGTCGTCCATGCGTGGGCGTCGCTCAAGCGGCTGCTCACCGAAGCATCGCTCGAGGCGGCTCGCGACAAGCTCATCGATCGCCTGTCCATGCTTGGAACCGTGACCGGCGCCGACGTGACGGTGGTCTTTGACTCCCACCGCTCTGCGGCGGCGGCGAGCACACAGGAAACGATCGACGGGGTGCACGTGATGTTCACGCGCAAGGGCCACTCCGCCGACCACGCCATCGAACGGATCGCGTACGCCGCGAGCCAATCGGGCGACCTGATCACCGTCGCGACCTCCGACCGTTTTCAGGCCGACCTTGTGCGCGGCATGGGTGGCGCCGTGATCAGCTCGCTCGAGCTGGAGCGGCGTGTCATCGAGGCCGAGCGAGAGATGGATCGGCGCGTGAGCAAGTACAGCAGATGAGTCGATGAGCCAGATTCGCCGCACGCGCATCGTGTGCACGATCGGCCCGTCGAGCTCATCGCCCGCGGTGCTGCGCGCCATGGTGCAGGCCGGAATGGACGTCGCACGGCTCAACTTTTCGCACGGCGACCACGCGACACACCGTGAGGCCGCCGCCAATGTGCGCGAGGCAGCCGAGTCCGCCGGACGCTACGTCGCGCTGCTGGGAGACCTGCAGGGACCGAAGATCCGCACCGGATCGCTCGAGTCGGCGTTCCAGCGCCTGGTGCGCGGCAGGCCGGTCACCCTCGTTGCGGCGCCCAAGCATGGGTCGGGGGAAATCGAGGTCAGCCACCCCGAGCTCGTCGAGGCGCTGCGCCAGGGCGACCGCGTCCTGCTGGACGACGGCCGCATCGAGCTGCTGGTCCGCAGCCACTCAGACGGCAGGGCCGAGTGCTCGGTGCTGCGCGGGGGTCTCCTCGGCGAGCGCAAAGGAATCAGCGTGCCCGGCCGGCCGCTGCCGCTCCCCGCGCTCACCGCGAAGGACCTCGAGGACCTGAAGCTCGCGGTCGAGCTGGGAGTCGACTACCTCGCTCTCTCGTTCGTGCGGCGTCCTGAGGACGTGGCGATCTGCCAGCAGCACCTCGCCGGCCTGAACTGCAGCGTCCCGGTCATCGCGAAGCTCGAGAAGCTGGAAGCGATCCGGCAGCTCGACAGGATCCTCGAGGTGGCGGACGCCGTCATGGTGGCGCGCGGCGACCTGGGCGTGGAGCTGAAGCTGGGGGAGGTGCCGGCGGTCCAGAAGGACATCATCGACCGCGCCAACCGCGCGGGTGTCCCGGTGATCACCGCGACCGAGATGCTCGAGTCGATGGTGACCTCCAACCGGCCGACGCGCGCCGAAGCATCGGATGTGGCGAATGCCATCTGGGATGGGACGGACGCGGTCATGCTGTCCCAGGAAACCTCGGTGGGTGCGCACCCCGTCGAAGCGGTCCGCGCGATGGCCCGCATCTGCATCTCAGCCCAGCGGCATCCCGACTTCGAGCGCGCCCGTCAGATATGGCGAGAGCCAGGCCAGGTGGGTGGCGCCATCGCACACGCGGCGGCCGCGACGGCGGCGGAGCTCGGCGCCCGGGTGATCATCGCTTTCACCGAATCGGGCACGACCGCGCTGCGCTGCAGCAAGGCACGGCCGCCGATGCCGGTCGTCGCGGCCAGCCCGCACCCGGAGGTGCTGCGCCGCGCGGCGCTGTACTCGGGCGTGATCCCGATGCTGGTGAGCCCAGGGTCGGATACCGACCAGATGATCGCCAACGCCACGCAGGCCGCCCTGGAGAGCGGAATGGTGCGGGCCGGCGACCGGGTGGTCGTGGTGGCCGGCGTCCCGGTCGGGCGGGCGGGCCAGACAAATTTGCTCAAAGTGGAGACCGTTTAGCCGGGTTGGGCAGGGGTCCTTACCCAGGAGAATAGGGTCGTGGCGCCCGCCTCCCATGGTCTGCTTGCCCGCATCCAGCGTGCCAACGACGACGCCGTGCAGCGTTTTGGGCCCAACACGGCGGAGGTCGAGGCATTCATCAACGCCGCCGGCCACCTGACGCCTTGGCAGTGGCGACAGATCCTGGCTGCCCGGCGGCTGGTGATGTCGGTCACCAAGGAAGGGGAGTCCGCCGGCACGGCTCGTTCGATCCAGGAGTCCATCAGGAGCAGCGAGACCCAGATCTCTGAGCCGATGGCCAGGGCCGGCGAGGCGCTGTTCGACGTCCTTGCCCGGAGGAGCGAGGAGAAGCAGGTGGCCGCCTGGCAGGCGATGTCGGCGCTCGTCAGCCGGCACCAGGTCCCCGCGCTGAAGTTCGCGGTCCACTACGCCCCGTTCGCGGTCGCCATCCCGGTTGCGGGCTCTGACGTCCTCGAGCCCAAGACGAGCCGGTTCATCGCCATCCTCGAGACTCTGACGCTCGAGCAAGCCGAAATCCTCGCGCGCCGTTGGCGGGTGGAGCCGGACGTGTCGAAGACGCTCTTGCGGGCCGTCGCGAACAACCGCGGGGCAAACAGCGAAGAGGCGGTGGCTGTGGCTGCGCTGACGACCATCCCGAATCAGCTGACGGGGGATCAGGGATGGGCGGGCGTCCGAACCGCGGTCCACGGCGGGCGGGTGCTGGGGTGCCTCGCCGACCTCAGCACTGAGGACGTCGCACGGATGTGGGCGCCCCTCGAAGGCGCGGTCCCTTTCGCCTCACTGGACGAGAGCGAACCCCTGCCGGCCGCCGAGCGCGTCGCGGCCGCGGTGATGAGCGGCATCAAGACCATCAGGAGCAGGCGCAGACCATCCCAGGCCGCGGCCTCCACCGCGATGAAGGCGCCGGCGCCTTATGGGCAGAACAGCGCGGAGGTGGCCACATTCATCAAGCAGGTCGTCGAGCTGACTCCGATCCAGTGGCTGCGAGTCCTGGACCGCAGGAAGCTGGTCGAGAGCGTCACCCGCGAGGGCAGCGCCGAACCCTCGAGCGTCGTGAGGTCGATCCTCGCCGCCATCCAGGGCACGCGCGAGCTCGATACCTTCACGCGCTGTCGCGTGTTCGCCGCCGTCGAGCGCGCGGGCTACGCCGCCGAGTCGCGCGCGCATCTAGACACCGAACAGGTGGACCAGATGTACGCGCCATTCCGCGGCTTCATCTCGGTGCAGGCGATCACCGGCAGCGGTTTCGTGCACTCGATCGCGTCGCTTCGGAAGCACGACTGGGAGCAGGTGGCGGCCGCGGCTCCAAACGCAAACGAGGAGGCGGTGGCGCCCCTGGTCGAGGCAGGTGCGGCTTTGATCGATTTCCTCGGCGGGAGGTCTGACGACGAGGCGGTTGCAACGTGGCACGCGGTTTCAGCGTTGGTCCGCCGCTATCACCTCACGCCGATCAAGTTCGCGGCCTCGTACGCGCCGTTCGCGTCGGCGATCCCGGTGACCAGCACCCGATCGCTGGGTGCCGTGGTGTCGCGCATCGGCACCGTAACCACCGCGGAAGAGGCGGCGGCCCTGGCCGCGGTGGTTACGGTGCCGATGCGCCTGGCGGGAAGCAAGGGTTGGGCCGCGGTCAAGACGGCGGCGTTCGGCGGCCGCGTGATCGCATCACGCACCCGATTGGAGCCGCCAAAGCTGGAGGAACTGTGGAAGCCGATCCAGCCGGCGATTCCTCTTTCGTCGCTGAGCGCGCCTGCCAGGAGTCGACGCTAGAACCTCCAACTGCTTATCGTCTTTACAGTGGCGAGCCGTTCGAACAACTCCAGGCTTCCGAAGTTCAAGCGCGTGCTCTTCGTCGCGGCGCATCCGGACGACCCCGATTTTGGCGCCGGCGGCTCTGTCGCCAGGCTGACCGACAACGGCTCAGAGGTGATCTACGTCATCGTCACGGACGGTTCGCAGGGCGGGGAGGACCCCAACCAAAAGGACACCGACCTCGTCGCCATCCGGCAGAAGGAGCAGAGGGCGGCTGCGCGTGTGCTCGGCGTCAAAAAGGTTGAGTTCCTGGGGTACAAAGATGGGCACCTCGCGCCAGACCTGAAGCTGCGGCGGGACATCGTGCGGATGATCCGCATGTACAAGCCCGAGCTTGTCATCACTCATATCCCCGGGCGGGTGCTGGATGCGCCCATGGGCGGCTCGCACCCAGACCACCTTGCCGTCGGTGAAGCCACCTTTGCAGCCGTGTATCCCGACTCGCGCAACCCGCGGGCATTCCGCTCGTTGCTCAAGGAGGGGTTGAAGGCCCACGAGGTGAAGGAGGTCTGGATCCCGTTCTGGACGTCGGGCGATTACCTGGTCGACATCACCCCCACCCTGGACAAGAAGATCGAGGCCCTGAACAAGCATCAGAGCCAGGTGGCGAAGCCTGGTCGGGAATGGGACATCGAGAAGCTGCTGCGCAAGCGCCATCGCGAGGTGGGGAAGCGCGGCGGATACCGCTACGCAGAGTCGTTCAAGAGGATCACGGTCTAGCCTGTTGGCCGCCGTCTGGCGGTCGGGCCGTTAAAGTCCGGGCTATGGGCTCCAGTCGATCGCCTTCTCCCTCACGTCCGCCAGGTGGTGGCGGACCGCCGCCTCCATCGCAGCCGCCGCGACCCAAGACCTTCTTCGATCAGTTCAAAGGCTTGCGATGGTGGGAGCTGGTGCTCGTGCTCACCCCGCTCCTGCTGGTCGTCCTGGGCGGGCTGGTGGGCGGCATCATGGGTGCCGTCGGGCTCCTGGCCAACCTGGCGATCGCCCGGCGCCAGCTGTCATCCGGGGTCAAGGTCGCCGCGATGATCGGCGTGATCGTCGTCGCCTTTGTGGTCGTCTACGTCATCGCCATCGTGCTGTACGCGTCGACGCACAAGACCTAAGAGCTCGACGCGGCCGCTGTCCACGAATCCCTGAGGGCCTCCCAGATCGCGTCCGCCCATGCCGCGTACTGCGCGTCACCCGGATGCAGGTTGTCTGAAGCGAGCCAACTCGGATTGCCAACGCCGGATTGGCTTGCCTCGCCGATGTCGATCCAGGTGAAACCTCGGCCCACGGCCTCCGTCTCGGCGACCGCGTTGAACGCGGTGGTCGCGCGGGCAACATGGTCAGCGCCGCCGAAGTCGGCGGCGGCGGGGGTGTAGGACCAGACCGGAATCGACACGGCGGCAATGTGTCCCGCCGCACGGACCGTCGCCGCCAACTCGTCGTAGATACGGGTGAGGTTGGCCTGGTAGCGGTTCGGCGTCTGGCCGCGCACGAGGTCATTGACGCCGATCAGGATGGTCGCGAAGTGAGGCTTGAGACCTCGCGCCTGCGGCAGCTCGTGCTGGATCAGGTCGTCGGTGGTGAAGCCGTTGACGGCCGGGTTGGTCAGCGCGACCTCGCGACCCGTCGCGCCGGCCAGCCGCGAGGCGATGATCGAGGGCCAGGCATGCGAATCGTCGGAGGCGCCGGTGCCGATGGTGTAAGAGTCGCCAAGCGCCATATACCGCAGCGGTTCTTCCATCACCCTCTCTCTAGCCCTCTCCCTGCGGGGGAGAGGGATGTCTCCTCAGCGCTCGATGTCGGCCAGGGAGCTCCAGACGTCGATCTTGGTCCGGACCCGGCGGACGACTTCCTGCGTGAAGTCGGTGGTCGTGGCCTGGCCGCCGAGGTCGGCGGTGCGGACGCCGTCGGACACCGCCTCGAGCGCCGACTCGTAAATCGCTCGCGACGCGCGGCGCGCCTCCTCGCCCTTCATGTAGCCGAGCAGCGAGGCGACGGCCATGATCATGGCCATCGGGTTCGCGATGTTCTTGCCCTGGAGCGCAGGGGCCGTGCCGTGAGGAGCCTCGGTCATGGCGATCTTCACCGAGCCCAGGTCGTCGAAGGAGAGCAGGGTAGATTCCGCCCCGGCGATGGTGCCGAACATCTGCATCACGAGGTCGGACAGGGTGTCGCCATCCCGGTTCAGAGCAGGGATCACCAGCGCCTCGCCGGTCGTCGCGAGGAGCAGCGCGTAGGTGGCGTCGATGAGCTGCGGCTCGTATCGGACCTCCGGGTGACGGGCTGCCGCCGCGTCGAGCTCCTCTTTGAACATCCCTTCGTAGACGGGGCTCACGGTGAACTTCGGTCCGCCGAACACCTTGGCCTCGATGCGGCGCGCGTGGTTGAAGGCGTAGTCGGCCACGATGCGGCAGGTCCGGCGGCTGATCTTCTCGGTACGGTAGGCCCACTCGTCCAGGTCGTGACCCTCGCGCCACTCCTTGGCGCCGTAGGCGTCATCGACGGCCATGCGGATCACAGAGATGGGGGAGTGGACACCTGCAAGAGGCCGGACGCCCGGAATTCGGCGGCCGGTGCGAACGATGATCCGCCCGTCGATCTGCTTGCGGAGGATGGCGTTGGGGCTGCCGACATCTCCCGCCCCCTCCGGCGTGATCGTCGCCGCCTTGATTCCATACCCGCACTCGCGCAGGGCTTCGGCGGCCTCCATGACCACGTCGTTCCGCGTGGCTCGGCGCGCCTCCAATGAGAGGTCGAAGTCGCGGAACTCCAGCTTGAAGCCCAACACCTCCGGCGCCAGCAGCTGGATCGCCTCCTGGAGCAGCTCTTCGCCGGTTTGATCGCCATGCAGGACGGCGACAGTGGTGGCGGGCATCGATCGAATCATATGGCCCGTTGGCGGGCGCTCTCACCCGAACTGTGCTGAGCTGCCGGGGGTCCGCCCGCTCTCTGGTACTATTGACACCGCCTAGGGAACCTAGGCTTTTTCTTTTCAACCCCAGCCACAGAGACAACCATGGAAGACATCATCAGCCTGGCTTGCGGCGTCTGTAAGCGCCGAAACTACACCACAGTGAAAAACAAGAAGAACGATCCGGACCGGATCGAGCTCAGCAAATACTGCAAGTGGTGCCACAAGCACACCCCGCACAAGGAGACCAAGTAGCCGTCATATGGCAATAACAGCCAAGAAGCGCGCGGAACAGCCGTCAGCGGAGTTCGCCCCGGCCCGATTCCTTCGCGATGTTTACGAAGAGCTGCGCAAGGTCGTGTGGCCGACAGCCGGCGAGCTGTACCGCTACACCCTGGTCGTCATCTTCACCGTCGTGATCCTCGGCGCATTCATCGGCGGCGTCGACTACGCCCTCGGTGAGATCGCCAAGCGGGCGATATACAACGGAGTCAGCCACTGATGGCCGTAGAGAAGAGCCAGACCACGGAGGACGAGGCACAGTGGTTCGTCGTCCACGCCTACTCGGGCCATGAGGAAAAGGTCAAGAAGAACCTCGAGAAGAGGATCGAGTCGATGGACATGCAGGACAAGATCCTTCAGGTCCTCGTCCCGATGGAGGACGAGATCGAGATCAAGGACGGCAAGCGCCGCCACGTCCAGAAGCGCATCTTCCCCGGCTACATCCTGGTGAAGATGAAGATGTCGAACGAATCCTGGTTCGTGGTTCGCAACACGCCAGGTGTGACGAGCTTCGTCGGCTCGGCGAACAGCCCAGTGCCTCTGCAGGAAAAAGAGGTGCGGGCCATCCAGAAGCAGATGAAGCAGGAAGCGCCCAAGATTCGGGTCGAGTTCCAGGTCGGCGAGTCGGTGCGTGTGGTCGACGGACCGTTCACCGACTTCCACGGCAAGGTCGACGAGATCAACCCGGAGAAGGGCAAGCTCAAGGTGCTCGTCAACATGTTCGGTCGCGAGACGCCGGTGGAGCTGGACCTGCTGCAGGTCGAAAAGGTCCACTAGCGGCGCCGCATAGATAGATAAGGAAGAGAAGAGCTAACTCAGATGGGCAAGAAAAAAGTCCGAACCGTACTCAAGCTCGAGCTGCAGGCCGGCAAGGCGACTCCCGCGCCGCCTGTCGGCACGGCGCTTGGGCCTCATGGCATCAACATCATGGAGTTCACCAAGGCCTACAACGAGCGAACCGCTCCGCAGGCCGGCGACGTGGTGCCCGCGTTGATCACGATCTATGAGGATCGCAGCTTCTCGTTCGTGCTCAAGACCCCGCCGGCAGTAAACCTGCTCAAGCGCGCGGCGGGGATCGAAAAGGGTTCGGCGAAGCCAAACCGCGAGAAGGTTGGCCGTATCACTCGGCAGCAGGTCCGGCAGATCGTCGAGACGAAGGGCAAGGACCTCAACGCATATGACGTGGACGCCGCGATGAAGATGGTCGAGGGCACCGCGCGGTCGATGGGCCTGGAGATAATCGACTGATGCCGAAGAAGAGAGGAAAGAAGTACATCGAGGCGGCCAAGAAGGTCGAGGCCGCGCTGGCGAGCAACGGCAACGGAGGGCTCGAGCCTGAGGTCGCCTGCCAGATGGTTCGCGAAACGTCCATCTCGAAGTTCGACGCCACGGTCGAGGCGCACATCAGGCTGGGAGTCGACCCTCGTCACGCCGAGCAGATGGTGCGCGGTTCGGTCGTGCTCCCGAACGGGACCGGCAGGAAGGTCCGCGTGGCCGTGTTCGCCACTGGCGAGAAGCTGAAGGAGGCGCAGGACGCCGGCGCCGACTACGCCGGCGGCGACGACATGGTGAAGCGAGTCTCCGATGGGTGGACCGATTTCGACACAGCGGTCGCAACGCCGGACATGATGTCCAAGGTGGGACCGCTCGGCAAGATCCTGGGCCCGCGCGGCTTGATGCCGAACCCGAAGTCGGGCACGGTCACGTTCGACGTCGCGCGTGCGGTGCGAGAGGCCAAGGGCGGCAAGGTGGAGTTCCGGACGGACAAGTTCGGCATCGTCCATGCGCCGATCGGCAAGGTGTCGTTCGAGTCGACGCAGCTGCACCAGAACCTGGCGGCGCTGGTCGACGCGCTGATCCGCAACAAGCCATCGACATCCAAGGGGCAGTACCTTCGCACCTTCTTCCTGACCGCTACGCAGGGACCCTCGGTGCCGGTGGACGTCAAAGAGGCCGCCAAGCTGCACGCAGCCGGGTAGGCTTTCGGGCCATGTTTCGATCGGCTCTTTGTCGTATCCTTTCCGCCTGCCCTAGACCGTAGGTGCCTGGCGCTTAGCCGGGCTTAATTTCCTACCGAGGCATCTCAAGTGAAGGACATGTGGATCCTTCCT
>VBKD01000194.1 GCA_005888075.1 Chloroflexota bacterium | reverse complement strand
GGATCGCTGGGCCGCATCGAGGCCACCGGCCGCGGCGTGACCATCTGCGCCATGGCGGCGCTGGAGCATCTCGGGCGCCTTCCCCATCAGACGAGGGTCGCCGTCCAGGGCTTTGGCAACGTCGGCAGCATCAGCGCCAAGCTGCTCGAGGAGTCGGGCTGCACCGTGGTCGCCGTCTCGGAAGACTACGGTGGCATCTACAACCCGCTCGGCCTTTCGATCAAGCGAGTGCTCGAATATCGCGCGCGAGAAAAAACGTTGAAAGGTTTCCCTGGCGCCCAGGAGATCGGCAACCAGGACGTGCTGACCGTCGACTGCGACCTGCTCGTGCCGGCGGCGATCGGCAACCAGCTCACCTCACGCAACGCGCGGGACGTCAGAGCCAAGCTGATTGTGGAAGGCGCGAACGGACCGACCACGCCGGAGGCGGACGCCATCTTCCGCGAACGCGACATCTTCGTCGTGCCGGACATCCTCGCCAACGCCGGCGGTGTCACCGTGTCCTACTTCGAGTGGGTGCAGGACCTGCAGTCGTTCTTCTGGTCCGAGCACGAGGTCAATCAGAAGCTGAAGGCGATCATGTCGAGAGCGTTTTCGGAGGTGCTCAAGACCAAGCTCGAGCGGAAGGTCGACATGCGCATGGCCGCTTACTGCCGGGCGGTGTCACGCGTCGCCGGCGCAACGAGAGAAAGAGGGCTGTACCCCTAGATCTCCCGGGTGCGAAAGCTCAGGATGCTCAGCCCGAGGATCAATGCGAACCAAAGGACCACCCACGTGAGGAACGAAACAGGCGGCGGGTCGACCGCCAGAAATGGGTTCGCGCGAGCGGCGAGCCCCGCCGCGCGCATGCTCGCCAGGAAAGCCTCGGGCTCCATCGCGTAGATCGCGCCGCGCCACAGTCCGTCGGTGGGCAGCAACAGGTGGCTGATGATCCCCACGTTCTCGATTGCCTGGTTTTGGAGCGCGGTTCCGATATCGCCGACGATCCCGCCGATCCAGCCCATGAGCCAGGCGACCAGCCCGATCACCCCTGCCGTGATCCCCGACAGGCGCGTCGAAAGCAGGAGGCCAAGCGATAGAAGTGCGAGCCCTTCAGCGCCGACGTACAGGATGAGCTGGACGGGATGCGGCGGCAGGTAGCCCGTCACCAAGTCGACCGCCGCGAGCTCGAGGATTGCGGAACCGGCGGCGTAGACCGCGACCAGCACGGCGAGTCCTAACCACTTGCCGATCACCACCTCGCTGCGGCGCAACGGCCGGGCGAGCATCGACAGAAGCAGTCCGCTCTCGACTTCGCTCGATATGAGAGGTCCCGCAACCACTGCCGCGCTGAGCGCCAGGACGCCGCTGAACATGAACGTGACCACGATCAAAAGCTGCGATGTGATCAAAGCTATCGCGGCGGGTTCGAGCGGGGTGCCGTCAGGGCGGGTCACCGTGGTGATCTTGTAAAACCCCCACGCGGAGAAACCGACCACGATCAATGTCAGGACGACCAGAGCGATGAGCAGCTTGCGTCGGGAGGACTCCTGGATGGTCAGCCGCGCGATGACGAGCACCGGTGGCATGACGCCGACACGAGATCGGGGACGCGCGACGCCTCGAGATTCGTGAACGTGAGCTGGTCTCCTTCGTCGTCGAGGGCGCCGAAGCCCGAGAGATTGTTCCTATCCGCGGGAGTCAGCCCGGTGACCCGCACCTTGACGACCGTGCCGCGCAGCAGCTCCTCCATCGTGCCCGCCGCGATGACGCGCCCATGGTCGACCACCGCGACGCGGTCGCATACCTGCTCGACCTCGCTCAACAGGTGGGAGTTGAGAAACACCGCGGTGCCGCGTGACGCGAGGCCGCGAATGATCTCGCGGACGTCGTGCCTTCCGACGGGGTCCAGCGCGGATGTCGGCTCGTCGAGGAAGACGAGCTCGGGTTCTCCGAGGAGCGCGGCGCCCAGCCCGAGTCGCTGCTGCATTCCTTTCGAGAAGGTGCCGACGCGATCGTTCGCGCGCGCGGCCAGGCCGACCGTCTCCATCGCGCTGCCGATCTCGTCCTTCCAGCTCGACCGCGGCAGCGGCGCCAGCTCGCAGTGGAGGGCGAGCACCTCCCTGGCGGTGAGCCAGCTCTGGTAGCGGAAGAGCTCGGGCAGGTAGCCGATGCGGCGGCGGGTTTGAAGGTGGCCGATCGGACGCCCTAGCAGCGAGGCTGATCCTGACGTTGGTTTCAATAGGCCGAGGAGGAGCTTGACCGCCGTCGTCTTGCCGGCGCCATTGGGTCCGAGGAACCCAAACACCTCGCCTCGCGGCACCGTCATGGTCAGGCCCGCGAGCGCGACCGTGCGCCCGAAGCGCTTGGTGAGCTCGACCGTCTTGATCGCCGGCGTGCCTGCGGCCGCCCCTTCCAAAGGGGCGGCCGTCTTTGTTTCCTCTGCTACGCCGGCCACCACATCAGGCTAACGGCGCCGGATCAGGTGAGGTTATTCGCGATGTTGATGGCGTCTGACTGCTTGATCGTGCCGGCGACCGCGTACACGAAGCCGCTCTTGACCCAGACCACACCAGAGCGCTCGGGTCCCCGATGGCTTTGATCGCAGCCTTGAGCTCGGGGGTGATCCCCGGCAGCGACAGGATGTAGTCCTCGAGCTGCTTCACGGAGACCTGGGTCGAGGTCGCCGACGGCGTCACCGACTTGCCGACAACGAGCTGGGGAAGGTTGGCCGACGACACATCAGAGCCATTGGCTCGCTTGAGGTCGCCGTAGACCTCGCCGACGGCCGGCCCGACAGCCACCGTCAGCTGGGCGCCGTTCATGCCGGATGGCAGGGGAGGCAGCGACTTGCCGTTCTTCGCCTCGGCCGCCGACGCCTTGTCCGCGCTGAAGGTGAAGACCGCCACGGCTTTCGTCATGGCCGCGTACGTGACGGTTGACGAGACGCCGGCGGGCAGCTTTGCAACCTTCGGTGGCTGCAAGCCTGAGACGGCGGCCGCTTCAGCAGCAGTCGTCGCCACCTGCATCTGCGGCTGGGTCGTCCAAGTGACTGTCCCGTAGTCACTCAACTGCGAAAGGGCCTGCATGTCGGCCACTGTCACAGGCACGGGGGTGACCGTGTTGGGCGACACGAAGGTCTTGAAGTTCTGGGCAAACGCGGTCACCAGCAGCGCGGCGATCGCGATGGTCGCGGCAAAAGCAAGGACCATCGGGCGCGAGCCTGGACGAGTCACGGGCAGCCGGAAGCCCAGCGCCGGCCGGGCTTGCGGTGCGGAGCGCACGCGGCTGAAGGCCGCGCTCACATCCACCTTCACGTCGGGCGCGGCCAGCAATGTGGCCACGGCGCGCGCGTCGTCCGACATGGTCTTGAGCCTGGCCTGGCATTCAGGGCAGCTCTCCAGGTGACGGGCGTCGGCGCCCGCCTTGGCGTCCGGATCGTCAACCATCCGGCGAAGTGTTCCGTCAGTTAGATGTGCCACTGGTGACCTCCTTACGCAGCGCGGCTTCTGCGCGTCTCAATAGAGTTCCGACCTGTCCGATGCCGACGCCCAGCGCCTGGGCAACTTCGGCGTAGCTGAGCCCGCTCGCCCGCAGGACGAGCACGGCGGCGGGCTTGGGCGCCAGTCGCGCCAGCGCCTGGCGAACCTGGCGGCGATCCTCATTCAGCTCGAGCTGCTTTTGTGGATCGAGGGTCCGATCGTCCTCATCCGGGGCCTGCGCCAGCTCACGTCGCTGCCGGCGCTTGGCACCGCGCAGGCGGTTCAGCGCGGCATGCGCCGCGGCGCGATGAAGCCATGCGGGCGCATACTGGGCGCGGGCCGAGTGGAGCCGGTGGAAGTCGATGAAGACCTCCTGCGCCACGTCCTCGGCCTCGGCCGGGTCGGTCAGGACTCGGTTGGCGATCCCGACTACACGGGCGTATTCGGCGGCGAACAGCGCCTCGAACGCCTCGTCGTCACTGCTGACGGCTGACACTCGATGCGCCTGCACATTCATCGCTGCCCAATGAGCACCGCGGGGCTGCGATTTGTGACACGCGACCCGCTACCGCACCGTCAGATGTCGCGCCCGGTGCCACATATGACGGCCCAGCGCCGCGAGGAAAGGCCCGCCCCAGGCGCCGATGGACAGCACCGAGGCGAAGAGGAGAATCGCGTCGACGCTTTCGCGGCCCTGGGTTTCCCAGTACACGTCCCGCAGGTTGAGCCAGAGGGCAAACTCATCGAGCGTCAGCGCGGCGCCAATCCCAAAGACAAAGGCGGTCAACACCGCCGTCCAGGTCCACGCGACGCCGACCTCGGCCAGCCACACATAGCCGACCACCAGCAGCAGCAGGATTCCCCAAACCAGGTGGTGGATGTGAAGGCCGCCGGTCGTCACGTTGTGAAACGGTCCGATGTCCGCGCGGATGAGATGCGTGATCGCTCGCACGATTCCGACGGTCGCCAGAAAACCGATCGAGGCGATGAACATCCGCTCGCGCCGCCTGCTCGCGAAGTGATAGCGATACAGGCGGCGGACGAAGCCGGCTAAACGCTCGCCCTCATGCGGGGCCGGCGCGGTTAGCTGTGCGGGCTGGGCGCCCATCTATCCCGCGATGGCTTTCCGGCGTCGCGCGCTGCGCTCGATCTCATCCTCGACGATCGTGAAGTCGACTCGCGGCAGTGCGTGAATATGGCCCTGGAAGGCAAGCGTCCAGTGTTCCGGCGGCCACTTGCGCACATAGTCGAGCCGGTAGGCGAGGTCCTTTGCGGGGACCCAATCCGCCTCATCGAGAATGGCGTCGGCACGGATGTGCACGCGCCACGGGTAGTCCTCATCGCGGCGCGCCGACCGCCAGATCGGGGTGTGGTCTTCATACATCGGCGAACCGACGGTCACCGTCGCCGCGAAAGCCATCCGGCCGGTGACGTAGTAAAGCATGCGGTCTCCGGGGCGCATCGATTCGACCCGCCGGCGGTGACGGCTCTTGAGGCCCTGGATGCTGAAGCCGTGCTCGCGCGTCTTCTTGAAGTTGTCGGGCGAGCTGACGATCATCCAGTACTGTGCCGCGCGGCCCGTGCCTGCCGACCTTCGCTTGCGCCTGCGGCCGGACTTGGCGGGACGCTCCGGGGAAGCACCGTCGGAAAGCGCTGGCTGAGGTTCGGGGTCAGACACGCTGGAGATTGTCTCAGGCGCCGTTCGTGGCCGGGCGCATCGGACCGAGGTCCCGAGGCTCGGGCAGCAGGGCACTCAAGTTGCGGATCTGAGAGATGTGGCCGATCTCGTGTCTCGCGACCAGCCGGCACATCTCCAGCAGCGTGACGTCGCCCCCTCGCGGGTCGCTGACCGTGCGCTCCCATTCCGACTTGCCCCAACCGTGCAGGAGGTCGACCGTGCGCCGGCGCACCCGGGCAAAATCCTCGAGCGCCTCGTGAAGCGGCTGCTGCAGATCCTGGTCGTGGCCAGGATCGATGGCGCCACGGACGTCCGCTGTGGTCTTGCCGTCGAGGTGAGCATGCCGGAGCAGGGCGTCGACTTTCGTGCCCGAGTCCACCAGGTGGGCGACCAGGCTGCCCAATGTCGGGAATGCCGGTCCGTGGCGGTATCGAAGCTGGGTGTCGTCGAGCCAGAAGACGAGGTCGCTCACCCGCTCGGGCACCGAGCCCAGCAGCAGCACCACATCGGCCGGCGTCATCTCCTCCTGGAGTTCCATCGGATTCAAGACTGACATATAGGGAATACTGAGATCGCTATGGCTGATGCTGTCCAGGCGGCGTGTGACCGGTGCGGAGCGTCCCTCGTCCCGAACGCCGCTTACTGCGAGCGCTGCGGGGCGCGAACCCGGCGGGCGAGACGGTTGGTCGGGGTGGCCATCAGAGTGGAGGCGCTGTTCTTCGCACTGGTGGTAGCAATGGTCGTCGGCTTCATCTGGGTCTACTCAGTCCAAAGATAGATAGATACTTATTGACACTTCCCCATTCATGGGGAAGTCGACGGCCGCTATGCGGCCGGCGGATGGGGGGATACACCTTGTACCGGGATTCATGGGGAAGTCGACGGCCGCTGTGCGGCCGGCAGATGGGGGGATAAACCTTGTACCGGGCCGGGCCCCGAAACTACCTCCGGTAAACCGCCCTCCCATCCACCTCGTCCTTGTTGAGCCTCTTGTTCAGGTGCAGGCCCTCGAGCAGGAACTCGATCACCGACGCGCGCACCTCAGGCCTGTCGGGCAGGCCAAGCTTCTTCAGCGCGGTGTTGATCTCCGGCAGGTCCCCAAAAGCCCGGGTGTAAGCGCGCGCAGGGATGCTCTCGCCCGCCTCGAGCATGCTCCCTTCCTCAAACTTCGCCACGATCCCCTCGAACTGAGAGGCGGAGAAATGCCGGCTGAACACGGCGCTGACGGCGCCCCGCTCGAGTCGCGACAGCACCTGTTCCTCCTTGCCCTCATCGAGCGCCTCGATCTCCACGCGTCCCGCGGTCGATGAGACGAGAAACGCGAGGTCGGTGATGCGCGGCACCGCAAGTGTCTCGCCGAGGCGCGCCGCGCGGCGCACCGAATTGCTGGCGAGATTTTCAAAGTTCGCGATCGACATGCGCACCGACACACCGGACGACTGAGAGATGTGCGGGCTGCGCCGAGCGAGGTGCGTGAGCTCCGCAACGATCTCTTTCATGAACCCGGGAATGATCAGCTCGAAGTCCTCGGGAACCGAATGACGCTCCGCCTCCATGATCTGCATCTCTTCGCCGATACCCAGCGGGTAATGCGTGCGGACCTGTGAGCCGAAGCGGTCCTTGAGTGGCGTGATGATGCGGCCGCGCGATGTGTAGTCCTCGGGGTTCGCGCTCGCGATCACGAAGAGATCGAGCGGAAGTCGCACGCGATAGCCGCGGATCTGGACGTCCTTCTCTTCCATGATGTTGAGCAAGCCCACCTGGATCCGCTCCGCAAGGTCTGGCAGCTCGTTGATGCCGAAGATGCCGCGGTTGGTGCGCGGCAGGAGGCCATAGTGGATGGTCAGCTCGTCCGCGAGGTACCGGCCCTCGGCGACCTTGATCGGGTCGACCTCGCCGATGAGGTCCGCGATCGAGATGTCGGGCGTGGCCAGCTTCTCACCGTAACGGCGGTCGCGGTCGATCCACACGATCTCGACGTTGTCGCCCTCCTTCTTTATGAGGTCGATGCACCTCCGGCAGATCGGGGCGTAAGGGTGATCGTTGACCTCGCAGCCCGCAATCGCCGGCACCTCTTCATCCAGGAGGTTGGCCAGTGAGCGCATGATCCGGCTCTTCGCCTGGCCCCGCTCGCCCAGGAGGATGACGTCGTGGCCCGAGATGACGGCGTTCGCCAGCTGCGGAAGGACGGTTTCCTCGTAGCCGACGATGCCGGGGAGAAGCGGCTCACCCGACTTGAGCCGCGAGAGCAGGTTGCGGCGCATTTCTTGTTTGACGGTTTCGTGCTGGTGGCCGCTGGCACGAAGGTCGGCGATGGTCCTTGGCTGAGCTTGGGTCACCTTTGCACTATAGACAACACAAACGCCATCCTTGACGGGAGAGCAGTGAAGATTCTTGGGTCCTCCCGCCCCACCGAATTCCCTCCGCGACGCAGTTAGACTGACCGGCGCCTTGACTCAATCAATTCGCGCGAGATATGAGGCTGCGCACGATGAAGGGCGGCCGCTCATCGGCGGCCATCGGGGCAATCCCGCCGAGCACCCTGAAAACACCATGCGCTCGTTCCGGTCTGCCATTGCGCTGGGCTGCGACCTGATCGAGTGCGACGTCCACCTCTCCGCCGACGGCCGCCTCGTCGTCATCCACGACCACAGCGTGGAACGGACGACCAACGGCACCGGCCTGGTCCGCGACCTCACGGCGTCG